>NZ_JBJHZX010000024.1:0-83010 GCF_045310515.1 Candidatus Clostridium eludens
TTATATTGGAGTTTTTCTTTTTCCTACTCATAGCTATAAGCTTTCCGGAACCACAGGTAAAACCTGTGGTATTCTAAGATAAATAATAAAGAAAATATAAAAATTTTTTTTTATATTTGATTATATGTAATATTTATATTAAAATAATGTTATATGTTTTTAATCCCACAGTTCAGCTAATTTATAAATGCAATAAATATAATCATAAGCCTTTTTAAAGTAAATAATATAAAATTTAAAATTATTTTTTACATGCTGGAATAGCTCAGTTGGTAGAGCGACGCACTCGTAATGCGTAGGCCATGGGTTCGATCCCCTTTTTCAGCACCACTGAAAGCCTGTAATATCAACGTGTTACAGGCTTTTGATTTTTCTCGTGATATTACTTAATTTAAAAATGGGGACATATTGGGGACAAAAAAGACTAAAACTATCCCTTTGATACATTATTTAGCTTTATTATTTTCGGTATTAGGTTCATTTTTAAAAATTATATTTTCTAATTTAACTGCAGCAATTTCATCTGCAGACTTCAATGCATGAGTATATATATTAAGTGTAGTTGATGCATTACTGTGTCCTAATCTTTTAGATATTGCTCTTATATTCATATTTTCATTTATTAAGAGTGATGCTGAGGTGTGTCTTAGTTGATGAAATGTAATAACTCTTAGGTTATGTTTTTCTAAAAATTTTTTAAACCATTTGGAAGGTGTACTTGGATACATTGGATTCCCATTCCATTGAGTAAATACAAATCCTGTATCATTCCATAAAGTTCCACATTCCAATCTTTTTTCATCTTCATGGATCTTATGCTTTTTTAATAAATTCATAGCTGGCTCAGGTAAAGTTATAGTACGTATAGAAGTATTATTTTTAGGTTCTTTTATGAAAGTACCCTTATCAGGAAGATATTGGCTAGATTGAACTATATATACAGTATTTTTATCAAAGTCTATGTTGCCCCATTTTAAGCCTGTAAGCTCTCCTAAACGCATCCCAGATGTTAATGTAAGTATTATGGCTACCTTATATTTAAATTCATTTTCTGAGGTCTTATCAAGTTCATAAATTAATTGTTGAACTTCATCTTCATTATAGAAATCAGCTTCATTTTTTTTGACTTTCGGAGGGTCTACTTTATCAGCCGGATTGTTATTTAGTAGTTGCCATTTAACAGCAGTACCGAAGATTACATGCAAAATTCTATGATGATATTTTATTGTTTCAGCTGACAACCCACCGGGCTTTCCATCCTTTCGTATACCATCCTCCTGTAGATTGTTATAAAACTCTAATAAATGCAGAGGTTTTATTTTATCCAATTTCAAGTGTCCAAGTGCTGGAATAATCCTGCTATTTATTATTTCCTTGTATCTAAATAAGGTTTTTGGTGCAAGGTTCTTTTCGGCATAGTCTTTAAGCCACTTTTCCGCAAAACCTTTTAGTGTTAATTTAGAAGGCTCAATAAAAGAATTGTTTTCTACCTCTGCTATAAATTTGGCAAGTTCTTTTTCGGCTTTACGCTTCTTTTCAGCCTCTGTTTTGCCATCTATTTTAATTGTTTTAGTATATTTTTTGCGTTTACCGTCCCCACTCCTGCCACCAGATACTATAAGTCTGTAAGAGTTTTCCCCACGTTTTTCAATTGATCCTGCCATAGCTTATATAATCCTCCTTTCGATATTATATAAATTATATCACTTTTAAATAAAATTGGACAAACTATTAGTATCACATTTTCCCTCGTATGTACCATGCTTGTACACTTATTCTTAATACCCTATCTTACTTTTAAAATAGAAAATTCACAATTCTATCTTAAATGATTGCCAATTTATTTAAATTTATACAAGTAGTGATTTATAAGTTTATTTTAAATTGTATCAAAAATGAAAGCTTAGGATAACTTTTTGCTACTCTAAACTCAGAATTGATATTATTTTTGTTTAATATTGGTAAAATAAAAAGTACCTTTAAAAGATACTTTTATGACTATAGTATTAGTCTAATATTTATTAAGGTGACAAAGTAGTTAGCTCATTATTGTTTGAATTTATGTTATAATTAATCAGTACATTTTTCAGTAATTCTTTTCTTTTGAAGATATTAAGAATAAAGTCGTATACCCATTTATCTCCATTTACAAATGGAGAGATCATTTAACAACTTCTAACTTTGGTTTTATGCTCAACTTTTCTTCCTTAAAAAAACTAGGATCCAAACAGCATATATTTATAAGCTCATCATCACTAAATAAAATTGAATTTTGAATCTCTGATTTTGTCATAATGCCATTATCAACAAGTAATTTAAAAGCTTCGCTAAATAACTGTGGTTCTTCACATTTAATTATATCATCTAAAGGCTCAAAGGTTCTCCATTTTCTTTTACTAATCTGCTTTTGTAATGTTGTATATCTTTCCTCGGTAATTAACTCTAAATCAAGGCATCTACGTATTATTGCCCCAATTGATATACCCCATTTGTTTTTTATTGGTACTAACGCATCTAATGATACAAATGAAATTTCATTAACAACGGCCTCACTTGGAAACAAAAATTCACCAGCAAAATAGTTAGCTTCTTTCTCTCTTCTTCTTATATCCTCGCCATCCCTGAGGTTATGATGTAATATTATATGACCCAACTCATGGGCTAAAGTAAATCTTGTCCTTACTGCTGCATTTTTCTCTGTATTAAGAAATGTATACGGTCTCTCAGATAACCACTTCGAATATCCATCTGTCTTTTTTGAATTTAAATTTAATCTAGCTATTATGCATCCGTTTTCTTGCATTACATACATTAGATTCTTTACTGATTTATCATTTAGTCCCCAATATTCTCTTAATCTTTTAGCAATATTAATAATGTCATTTATAGTATATTCCTCTTTATACTCAACTTCAATTAAATTCAATTTTGGTAGATTTATGTATTTTTCAATAAAATATACTATTTCTGTTGAAAGATATTTGAGTTTTAGTTCTAACATATCCTTTGCTTTACATGGAATAGCTCTACTTCTGAAATAAACTTCCCCCTGATTTTCACAAACTACTCTCTCTTTATAGAAAAAATTAATAGGAAAATCTAATATTTTAGATATTTCTAACAATACATTTAATGGTGGTACATTAGTACCTGCTTCATAACTATTTATAGCTTGCCTTGTAAGTCCGATTTTTTCACCTAACTCCCTTTGTGTTAATCCTCTATAAATTCTTGTTTCTTTTATTCTTTCAGGGATTACTGCTTTGGATTTATCTTTTACTTTATAATTTAATATTTTGTTATTCCCTGAATTCATATTATTAACCCTCCGATTGCTTTTTGAAATCCTTTATTAGATTATTAGCATTTAATAATTTCTTTTGTTTTTCTTCATTACTCATACTTGACTGATAAACATGTAATCTACCAATCAAATTTATAGAATAATTAATATTTTTTAATTCATCATCAAAAAATATTATATCAGCAAATTCAATACCTTCCCAGTCTTTTTTTGAACCATATAATAATACTCCATGATAATTATCTTTTATGTCTATTAAATTCAAAAATGTTTCTTGACAGGGAATGTCATTGTTTTTTCTGCATTTCTTTTTAAGGTATTTTTTATCTGTTCCATTTAATTCCTTTCTATTTGCACCTCGCATCACAGAAATGGTAATATCTGATTTTCTTAAAATTGGTATACTGTATTTATTCCTATGATTTATTTCCTCTTTATATATTAGAAATGGGCAAGATGAAAGTTTCCCTTGAATTGCCAATTGCTTGTTGATGCTATAACTCAATAAGTGACCAGGAACCATATTTAAATATTCCTCGCATCCGAAGAAATCGTTATTTGTATTCATAAATGCTTTACAGGCAGATTGCCCAGTTTCTAAAACAGGTAGTAACCATCCCAAACACTTATTATCTAATATAGAATTAATGTATCCTTCCTTTTCCGTTGTCAAATTCATATATTTTTCACCTTTCCGTTGCTTTGATATTTTAATTGTAATTGTTGCCAATTGCTTTGTCAATACTCATTTATAATTAGTTTGTAATATTTTTCTATCATATAATAGAAGAAAATATATGCATAAATATTATAAAATATATTAGGAGATAAAAAAATTCCAGCTTTATTCCAGCTGAAATTTTTTATTCATCTTCTTCAATTCTAATATTTCCTGGTAAGTATTTTAGTTATATTTTATATCTAAAATCTTACTTTAATATCTGAAAAAGTTATATCTACTTTTTCCAGCTCATTGTAATCTAAAAAAGTTCTAAGACCTACTTTTGCAAAATTTGTTGAATTCTTAGGAGAAATTTTTATTTCTTCGATTAGTTTTTCCCATTTATTTAATGCGATTTTGAGTTTTGGAGCAAAACATCCGTTAATAACAGGAAATTCAATTTGTATATTTTTAAATGATGAAATGCTTTTAGGTAATGCGATAATTGTGCGATATTCATCTTCAACACTAAAATCTTGTGATTTTTGATAGTAAGCATATAACCTAATTAAATGATTTAAAAATTGAAGAGCATCCTGATTAAAAGTGCTTTCAGGAATTTTTGTGCTTATTTTATAAAAGCTATCTAAGATTTTAAGTGCAGTATTTCTTTGTGTGCTAATATCATAGTTTACTTTACCATAATTAATTATTTCCATACCAGTAACACTTGCATTAGATTTCGTAATTTTTGATATGTAGCTATTAATAAGATCTTTAGTACTAAATTTAATCTGGTCTAGTAAATTAGATAAATCGAATTTTAAGTTATAACCCTCGTTACTTGGTACTTTGGAATAATAATTCCACATAGATAAAGAATCTGGTTTAAGTGATGTAGAAAATATATAGTAGCTACATTTGTCTATGTTATGTACTCTTGTTTTTTTTAAGTCATTATTATAATATATAATGGGCATTTTAAATTGATCAATAAAATTATTATTAAGATGTGATTTTATTATCGTATAAAAGTAAGTATTTTTATATGTAGGACTTTTTTCTAATTCATCCAAAACTATATTTATAAAATATTGAATTTCTGTTATGTCATTTAAAAAACGATAGTCTGATATGAAAATAGATTTACTTTCTATAATAGATTTAAGCCCATTTGGTGAAGTATAATGGTAAACATGTTCAGGAATTGAGCTTTTTAGTTTAGTAAAATCACTTAAATGGTTAGTATATATGGTATATATTTCATTAAAAATACTCATAGGCTACCCTCTCCTAATATTTTTATTTATTAAATTTATATTCAATCAACTGCTTAGGAACTCCACAGTAGCAAGCTAGTTGATCTGTACTCATGTTTTCTAAGTAGCATTTGTCAATGCCGGTTTCATCAATCAAAAGTTCTGCTGCAAATTTATTGGCATCATTTTCAAATCTCCCTCTTTGATAAAAGGTGTGGTCATGTAAGAAAAATGTATTATTTGAAGAATGGAATATAGCATGTCCTAATTCGTGTGCTATAGTGAATTTTTTTTCATACTCATTTTCAATTCTTGTTAGATTGATTACTATGAATTTCTTTCCTAGAATTTTTTTAAATAATCCTTTGGGAGCATCTACTGATAAGTACTCTTCTATAATGTGAAAACCTAATTCTTTTGCTAAGTTGTATGGATTGCGTGTATCATATTTTCTTACAAGATTCCTCACCCTAACTCTAAAATTAATCATAGCAACACCTACTTTTTAGGTTTTCTTTTATTAAGAGCTTTAGCTTTCCAGAATAACTCAGACATTAAATCTAGCATTTCTTTTTTAGCATCTTCATTTAATTCATCATTTAAAAAAAATGCTTCATTAGCTTTTTTCATTTCTTCTTGGTATTGTTTCTTGTCACGAGAAGTTACTTTATATTTATCTGTATATTCCTTTGGAATATTAATCTCAATATCGACCTCCTTTTTATTTGAGTTGTCCAGAAGATAATCTATTGAAACATTAAATATAGATGATAATAATTTCAATGTTTCTGCATCAGGCTCACGGCTACCATTTTCATATTTACTTACAGTTTGCTGAGTTACTCCAAGCTTTTCAGCTAAATCAGATTGACTCATGCCATGACTTTTTCTTAGTGATGATAAACGTTTCATTTTCGTACCTCCCATAATTTATATATTACTACTGTATGGCGTGGAAATAAATATACAAAATGGCGTAAAAGTGTATTGACTTACACCTTAAAGGTGTATATAATAATAGTTAATGAAACACCATAAAGGCGTATGACATGAAAGGGGGCTTAACTTTATGAAAAGACAAAATTTAATAAAGGCAAGAGGAAACAAAAGTCAATCAGATGTTTCAAAGGTATTAGGTATTTCACAAAAGTATTTAAGTAAGATAGAGCTGGGGCAAAGAACTCCAAGTGCAGCTTTACTGGCGAAAATTTCCCATTATTATCAGCAATCACTAGAACTATTATTCCCAGATATTTTTTTAAATAAAAATACGCCAAAATGTTGTGAAATCAATCAAAAAGAAGTAGTGTAACCAACTCATGCAACAACTTAAATATATCAAAATTTAAAGTAGATATAAATATGTCAAAATCTACATTTATGAAAATATCTATCCCAAAATTCTACAGCGAAGGGGGGTGACGGAATGATAGGAACTGTAATGAAAGAAGCTAGAGAGGAAAAGGGGATAACCCAGCAGGAGTTAGGGCAATTAAGCTTTCTCTCTCATAAAACAATAAGTGCAATAGAAACAGGCAAAAGGAGGCTAACAAAAGAAAATTTAAAAAATATTTGCAAGGAACTTGATGACCCAAAGCTTTATTTTGAAGCAGCTAGTGAAATAATGGGGGATGTTTTTAGTCTTGACTGGTTGGATGGAGATGCAGCAGATTTACATAGGGCTGCAGTAAGAGAAAAAGTTATAGAGGAACTCCATGAAGCAGTACAGGCTATAACTTTAACTAAGACTTCAAAAAATCCCAAAGCATGTGATGAGAAAGATATTGAAAATATAGTAAAAAGCATTCAGGAAACGATAGATGTATATAAAGCAAGTGCAATTTATATAGTAGTTATGTGTAAGGAATATTCACAAGACATTAAGAAAATGTTTAGGATACAAAAAGAAAAAATGATAGAAAGAAGATATTTGAGGGGGAAAGTAAAGTGTTCAATGAAAAAGTAAATGAACTTCAAATAACAATGAAAGCTAAAGATGCTGCTAAATATATAGGTATAAGTTATTGGCTGATTTTAGAGATGGCTAAAAGACATGAAATACCTTATATATCTTGCGGTAGAAAGAAGTTATTCAGAAAAGAATCTTTAGATAAATGGATGGAAGAAAAAGAAAAGGCAAGTACTGCAGTTGAGGATAGAGACAATTCATATGGCACTCTAAGAAAGATTTATTAATAAGCATTTCAAAACCAATACAGTCATTTCAATATACTGATATTCATTTCATTAGTACCGCAATGGTGAGTAAATTAAGAAAGAATATGTTAAGGGAGTGATACAAGATGATTGAAGTTATATCCAAAGAAAAGTCAAGCAAAATAATTGATACCAGAAAACCATATGGATCATTCTTATTACTGAATAAAGACGGTAGCTTTACCGGGATAGACAATACAGCTGGTGAAGCTTTCACAGAAGATTTTAAGAACTTGAAAAATTGTCTTGAATACCTAAATGGGGCAGATTTAGAAGAGTGTCTGGAATTTGAGAAATGAAAATAGGGAGAAGTGATTATAAATGAAAGTGGCTGAAATGCAGGTCCCAAAAGATGGATTAATTAAACTCAGTGAAATGGCGAGAGGAAAAACATATTTTATTAGTTTTGAAAAACCAGTTGTAATTAGTATTAGAGGTGTGAAAATTTTGGATGTAGGCAAGATTAGATTGATAAATTCAGGCAATTTTATAGACTTAACTCTATTCTTAAAAGGTGTTGCATTTTGTACAACTACATTTGAGTTTGGCCATAATCTGAGGCTTAAACGTGATGATTATTATGAACATGTAGATGTATTTGTATTGGAGGAGATAGAGAAAGTGAAAATACAATCTAAAACTGTAGGTAGTTTAAAAAACTTGAATCAAGGGCTTGAGAATTTCACCAATAAATGCAAGGATTTAAGCTGCTGCACATTAGAACAATTATTAACACTTTATGCAAATATAGCAATATTAATAGACAAGTCTATGGATGATTATTCGAAAGAAATTGCTTATCCTGCCCAGGATTTACAGAGTTTCATACATGCGGAATTAGAGAATCGTATTAATTCATAAAAAGAAAGTCCTTAAAAAAGGACATATTTAAAAACTTTAGATATTCCTATTCTACACCGGAATGGGAGAAAAAGCAAGGATTTATAAATAGAGAAGTCATTAAATTGGCTTCTCTGAAAGATGTAATATTCGTGGCATACAAATTAGGTTAATAACAGGAGGTGACTAAATGTACTATAGTTTCAATTCTGACATAGCACAAAAATATGGAGTAGAAGGAGCTGTGATAATAGAAAATTTATATTTCTGGATTTTAAAAAATAAAGCTAATGAAAAGCATTTTTATGATGGGTGTTACTGGACATATAATAGCATAAAAGCTTTTACAGTATTATTTCCATTTTGGACACGAAGACAAATTGAAAGAATATTAAATCGTTTAGAGAAAGATGGAGCTATAAAAACAGGAAATTATAACAGACTCCCTTATGATCGTACAAAGTGGTATGCACTTTCTCAAACGGTGATATCCATTTACGCAAATGGGGAAATGGATATCACCGATTACGTAAATGACATTTCCCCAAATGGTGAGATGACATTTCCCCATTTGGGGAAACCTATACCAGATAATAAACCAGATAATAAACCAGATAATGATAATGTAAATTTGCCTTGGATAGAAATTTTAGCAGTGTGGAATGATCTTCCTGAGCCTATTAAAAAAATTAATGCAATTACAAAACTAAGAAAAGAAAAAATTCAAGCAAGAGTTAATAATTTAAGCTTAACTTCAAAGGATATTCTTCAAACCATTAATAATATTAAGTATTCTGAATTTCTACAAGGTAAAAACAACAAAGATTGGGTAATTGATTTTGATTGGCTCTTTAAAGATGATACCCGATTTACTAGGGTATTAGAGAATAAATATCAAACTAAAACAGGGAAAGTGGAATTTTCTTTAAATGCACTAGAAAATTTGGATTTGGGAGATGAATAGCTATGCTTAGTCAGGATACTTTTAAAAAAGGCATGAAAGAGTTAATGCTTGCTTTCAATATGGATTTGAAGGAAGAACAAATAAAAGTGTGGTACAAGTACTGTAAAAAAATTAGTAATAAGGATTTTGAAAAGAAAATTAGTAACTGTATAAAGTTCTGCAGACATAAACCTTATATTGCAGATTTACTGGATATAAAGGAGAGGGATACTTTTGAGCCTGCTAATGCAGGAGCTTATGAATATGTATAGTGAGGTGATAAGATATGGATTCTATACAACAAATACTGCCGTGTAATATACAAGCTGAGCAGGAGCTTCTAGGAGCAATACTAAATAATTCTGAAAGTATATTGGATGCAATAGGGATTGTGGATGCTAGTGATTTTCATAAAGAATCTCATAAATTTATATTTAGTGCTATGGAGAAGATGTTTAAAAGCAATATAAGAATAGACATAGTTACTTTGGCTGAAGAGCTTAGGGATGTTCTTCCTAAGGTTGGGGGAATAACTTATATATCTGAGCTGTCTGGGAGCATAGTAAATTCTAATGTCAAAGAATACTCCAAAATTATTAAAGAAAAATCCAATAAACGTAAAATAATCAAGACTTGCGAATTGCTCAGAAAAAAATCATTTCAGGATACTGAAACTTCACAGAGCTTAGTTGATGAAATGGAAGAACAATTATTCAAAATTAGTCTTAATAAAGAAAATAAGCTTGAGCCTTTCAATAAAGTTTTGGAATCTACTATAACAAATATAGAGGATGTATGTAAGAACAAAGATCTTAATAACGGTGTTACTGGAATAGATACGGGGTTTAAAGATTTGAATAGAAGAACTGGAGGATTGCAAAAGCAGGACTTAATTATATTGGCGGCAAGACCTTCAATGGGTAAGACTACGTTAGCAGTTAATATTGCCACGAGTGTATCTAAAAATAATACTGTAGCAATATTTAGCTTGGAGATGTCAAAGGAGCAGATAACTAGAAAAATATTGGCGGGTATAGCACATATAGACCTTTCAAAAATAAATACTGGTAACCTGGATTTTAAGGATTGGGGAAACATTGGAAAAACTACAGGACCGTTATCTAATAATAAGTTGTTTATAGATGATTCAAGTAGTTTGAGTGTTACAGAAATAAAGGCCAAATGTAAAAGAATAAAGATGCAGCATGGGTTGAGCTTAGTTATAGTAGATTACTTGCAGCTTATAACGTCTAAGGGAGAAAATAGGACACAAGAAATAAGCAATATAAGTAGAGCTTTAAAACGGCTTGCTAAGGAATTAGATGTACCCTTAATAGCATTATCACAGTTAAGCAGAGCTGTGGAAGCTAGGGAAGACCATAGACCCAGACTCTCAGATTTGAGGGAATCTGGAAGCCTAGAGCAGGATGCAGATATAGTTATGTTCTTGTATCGGGATGAATATTACCATAAGGAAACGGAAGAGAAGAATATAGCCGAAGTTATATTTGCTAAAAATAGGAATGGCAAAGTAGGCACCATTAAACTTGCATGGTTAGGGCAGTATCAAAAATTTGGGCAACTAGAGTATGTGCCGGATGGTGGTTTCAATCCAGATATATTTGAAGAAAAGAAAGAGCCTGATGCAAAGCAGGAGGTAATGAAAATTGGATAATAAGAGTTGGATTGAGAATATAATAAGTCTTTACTTTCAAGATGGCAATATGGAGCAGATTGCAAAAATTACTAAGCAGGAACATAAAGAAGATGTGCTTGAAAAGATAGCCCAGGCATGGGAGGAAAAAGCTAAAAAGGCTCCTGTAATGGAAAGTAGAGGATGGAGATTTCAGCAGGCAAAATTGATGTAATGGAGTGATTAATTTGAATAAAGTAGTTTTAATAGGACGCTTAACTAGAGATCCTGATTTGAGATTTACTCCAGGCAAAGGAACTCCGGTTGCTAGAATAACGGTTGCAGTAGATAGAAGGTTCTCAAAGGATGGACAAAAAGAAGCCGATTTTATACCAGTTATTATTTGGGGGAAACAAGCAGAGTCTGCAGCGAATTATATGGCTAAAGGTAGATTGATAGGTATTTCAGGGAGAATCCAAACCAGGAGCTATGAATCTAAAGATGGTGTCAGAAAATATGTTACAGAAGTAATAGCAGATGAAGTGCAATTTCTTGAGTGGGGTAAAAAACAAGAGACACAAGAGGGAAATGATGATTATGGGGAAGACTTAACGCCAGTAGATGGGGATATTCCATTTTAGAAGGGGGATTTAATGTGAGCAGATGTAAAGTGAGACAACTAAAGGAATTATTGAATGAAGGTATTTTCTTGTTAGATTTTATTGCCAAAGAAAATAGGCATTTGAAGAAGGAAAACAAAAACTTGAATAAAAGGGTAGATGAACTCATAGAGAGCTGTGAGAACTTTGCAGAGGTAGAGGAAAATCTTCTGAAAAAGATAGAGAAATTGAGCAGAAAACCCACAGGTATAAAGCAAAGAGTTTTAAAGCTCTTTAGTTAGAAGGTGAACATATTGAAAATGAAACTAATGGTACTTAGAAAGCTGATAGATAAGAAAGGTAATAAAATAGACAATCGTACAATGAGTTGGGATGATTGGAAGGAAAAAGTTTTGGAAGAAGCAGGAGAGCTATGTAAGGCTCTTTCTTCTAGAAATAAAAAAGACATTATGGAAGATGTTTTGGATGTTATCCAAGTTTGCATTGGAATTTTGGTCAAGCTTTTTAGAGAAGGAATGGTAATAGAGCAGGGTATACATGAACATAATAAAAAGCTTGTTGATAGGGGATGCGAAGCTTGTGCAGAAGTTAATTTTAATGCGAGTAGGAAGTGACGGGTATGAAGGTAATAAAATATTATATTTGTCCGATATGCGAAAGATCATGGACTACTTCAGGTGAAGCCATAAAATGTAGAAATTCTCATGAGATAAGAACAAAGGAATTTGCTTATTGTGAAGCTTGTGGGGCTGGATGGAATGTTGATCATTGGGGTGAAACAGCAATAATAAATGCTAAAGAATGTGAGAAAAAGCATAGAGAAGATGGAAATTATGAGGAAATTCAATTTGCTTATAAGGCATTTATGAAAAGTTTAAATAGGAGGTATGGCAAGTGAATTTATTGTGAAGCAAATTTGAGGAGGTGTTAATTTGAAATATATTTTATTACAAGCTGACATTGGAGATCAGATAAAGATAATTGATAATAGCACTTGCACTGGAAAGAAAAAGGTTGAAAATCTGTGCATGGAAGGATTTAAGCCCATTGGATATTTAGAAAGTGAACAACCAGCACAAAGGCTTCTTAGGGGATTCAATAAAAATTTAAATGATAAATTAGAAGAAAAGTATAAGATGCTTTGGGATATTCAGCAGATTTTAAAACAATAACATATGCCGCAATTCAAGGGCTTACAAGAATTGAATAAATCATGCCAGATGAAGAAATTGAAAAAGCGGCAGAAAAGCATGTATTCGAATACGATTGGGTTAAATGTATGGTTTTCAGTGATACTATTACCCTGTTGTATAGGCGCCATCCTACCGAAGATAGTATTCCAATTATCAGCCACATTAAGTATAGGTGCATTTTATAGATTCGAAATTGTTCAAGTTTATTGCACCATATAGGTAGATACTAGAGGGTGAATAGTAATAAAACCAGAAGTTTCGATTCCCTCCTTTTAAATTAAGCCATAGCCAAGATCTTTCACAACTGGTTGGGATGTTTGTCGTAGGAAGCAAAGTATAATTTGTTGTGTTCGGCATTTTACAAAATATATGGGCTATATCGCTTTTTTGAATAAACCCCCATGCATATTTAAAGTCACTAGATACAGAAGAAGGATAAAAATAAAAATCTTTACTGTTATTTAAAAATACGTGTGACCAGTGCTTCACACAAGCTAGAGATTGATCAATTATACCTCTTTCCAGATGTGGATAAAAGTATGAATTATTTAGCAATATTACCACCGCACTTTCTAAAATTAAAATTATTAATTAGAACCTTCATTAATAATATATTCATAAATTAAAATAACCGTGCTTGTCTTTAATAATCATATTGATAAATATTACGTTTCTTACAAAACTATACTATGACAATAATCACGAGCAGAAAACCTGTGAATTTATGGCGAATGTAAGGATGGAACAATTAATGGCATTAGAATGGCATTAGAAGGAGAAAAAATTAAAGGATTAACACAATCACAAATAGGTAAAAAATTTATAAAGAGAAGTCAGGAATGTGAAGATGCTATCTTAACAGAAGAAGAGATTAAAGAATTAAGAGAAATATATAAAAATTCAGATACTTGGCAAGTAGTTAATGGATTATGGACTAAAAGATAGTTCGTAATCCAAATTCCATACGTCTAAAGAAAGTAGGTGAAGAATGAAAACTTTAACTTTGATTCAGCCATGGGCAAGCCTCATAGCTCTTGGTGAAAAGAAGATTGAGACAAGGTCATGGAGAACTAATTATCATGGAGAGTTGTTTATACATGCAGGAAAGAGTATTTATAAAGAAGCATGGCTATACAACAAGCAATCTTCCTACTGGAGTAATAATTGCAAAAGTAGATTTAGTTGATTGTATAGAAATAGATTTAGGGACAGATCCAGGATTAAGAAAAGCTAGACTTAAAAATGACAATGTAATTCAAGGTAATGAATATAGTTTTGGAGATTATACTCCAGGTAGATATGCATGGATTTTAGATAACATAGAGCCTTTAAAAGAGCCAATACCGGCTAAGGGGCAATTAAGTTTATGGGAATATAAGGAGGGATAGCATTGAAAGATAAAATAGTATGTTTAGTTGCAGAAAGTGGAAGTGGTAAGTCTACTATAGCAGAACTGTTAGAAAGAGAAGGATACAATTACATACAATCTTATACAACTAGAAATCCACGTTTTAAAGGTGAAAAAGGGCATATATTTGTTGGGGATGCTAATATGGCACATATCAATGAACCTATACCGGAAAATGAATTGACAAGTGATGTAATAGCTTATACATTTTTTAATGGAAATCATTATTGGGCCACTAAATCACAATATCAAGGAAAAGGAATAAACGTTTATATAATAGACCCTGCAGGAGTTAGGCATTTAAAGGAAAAGGTAACGGATGCTGAAACTGTAGTTATATACCTAAAATGTGATAGGGAAGTAAGGTTATTAAGAATGTTAAAAGAAAGAGAGTCTAAAACTGTAATGGATAGGTTGAAAAATGACAAAGAAGCTTTTAAAATAATTCAATGTGATTATGTGGTAGATGCAGATAGAGGAGTTGAAGAAGTCCTAGAAAACGTAAGAAATATCATTGAAGGAGTGGAGTAATCTTGATAGTAAATAAAAAGAAATTAAAAGATAAGATAAATGTTGTGGTAGATAAACTTGTGGATTCGGCAGAACGGGAAGGGGATTTAAATTTCTTTGAAATAAATATAAAACATACAAATGGAGATTTAAGTATAAATCTTATGAATAAATACAAAGAAAAATTATAGGACTGACCTATTAAGGAGGTACTATTCCATGAATGGAGTAGCGCCTCTTTCATTGTTTAAGGTGGTAATATAAATGTAGTTGAACCAATAAAAAATATAAATGAGGTGTAGAATACTAGGATATGCAAAAATTATTTATGAAAGCTACAGGATAGAGAGAATTAATGATATCTTGGGAGTGTGATTTTATGGAGCTAAAATGTAATTTGAATAGAGAACTTGAAAATAAAATACCGCGAATAATAGAAGAGCTTATACAAGGAAAAGACGTTATTATAAAAATAACGCCTAAGGGCATAAAAATCCAATCAATGAAAATTAGTACTATTAAATAAAAGTAGCTGTACTGTTAGAAAACAATACAGCTACTTTTTTAGCATCTATATTTACAACATATTTAATTTAATGAAACATTTGTATATTTGGGTACAGTACATTTATTAAAAATAACTCTAAAAAACAGTATACTCGTAGGGGGTATAAAATACAGGTGAAAAACGGAAAATCCAATTTAGATATATATGTAAGCTTTTAGAATAAACAGCTGAGTGGCTTTTTATGGACACCAAATAAATACAATGAATTGTACTTATTTGGTAAATTATATTTTAACTGTAACTTTTATTTATAAATTGAAAAAATAATAAAATATATGTAAAAACCTCATTACAAATGGAGGAATTTAGGTTAACATGTAGAATTATTTTAAAAAGAGTTGAATTTTTATTATAATTCAGGGTGAGTTTTATGTGAATAGAAGTAGGCTGAACTTATATCGTGATATGTATAAGCTTGAGTTTGATAGAAGAAATAAAATGACTACAGAACTAAATTTACATAAGGGGAGAGATAAAAAATGAGATTAAGGGACATATTAAATTTACTTGAAAAAAATGTGAAAAAATTCCAAATTACAGCGGCTGAACAAGGTGGTTTAATGAAAATAGAAAATTATGTATCTACACTTGAAGCAGTAACTAGTTTAGAAAGATTAGATTTCATTAAAGACGAAATTAATACTATTAAACAAAATAAAACAATATTTAATTCCAGACTTGAATATATTTTAGTTCATAGGGAAGTATATAATAATTTTATGCCAGCTTACAGTTTAATTGTAACAAAATGTAATACTGCAATTGAGGCAATTAGACAATCACTTCCTGAACAAGATCCCAATTCTATAAGTGTAAAACTTCCCAAAATCAATAATTTAAGCGAACTCGTAAAATTTTTTAGTGACTTAGATAAGGCATTAAATTAAGTGTTAAATGAACCTCAACTAGAATCAAATATTCAGATACAGAGCTTTGATTCTGGTTCATATTGGATTGAAATAGCGATGGGGAGTGTTACTGCATTATCCTTTGTAGCTGGATTGATTTGGTCGGGAACAGTAATATACAAAAAAATTATTGAAATCGAAGCAGCAAAGGAAACTTTGAAAATTTTACCTATCTATACTGATAGTATTAAGGATTTGGAAGGTGGAATAGCGAAGCTTATAAACACTCTTTGTGAAAGCGAAGCTAAGCAGCTGTGTGACCAGAATAAACTTGTAGAATGTTCACCAGAGTATGAAAAAAGATTAATGTTTTCAATAAAGACGATGGCAGAACTTATACATAAAGGTGCAGAATTTCATCATGCTTTAAATGCTCCAGAAGATGTAAAAAATTTATTCCCTAATTATGGTAATTTGCTCCAAGTAAATTCTAAAATAAAACAACTAAATGATAAAACTGGTAAAGAATAAATACTAGATGGACATAACCTCTATAAAGTATGGATATCCAGTATTTATATTTACGATAATAAATTTGGGTTTACGATAGGCTAATTGTAAGATATTAGTGTACATAAATAATTTGATTTATCATGCAAGAAAAAGCCTTGAATAATAAATGATAAATGCCTATAAATAGGCACAATTTTATTTAATAATTGTCTATGATATTTGAGTATGTTTTCATAGACTTGATATCATTGAAAAAGTGTCATAACTTAATAGTTTTGATACTTGTCTTAGTGTGTAATAAAATCAATGCCTAGAATGGTGTCAATACCTGGCATCAAAAATAAATATTAAATTTTACAAAAATATAGTGTCTATAAAATAATGTTAAGCAAGACACAGTTTTTTTGAAGTGCGACACAAAAACACCATAAAATTCAGTTTTATAAATTGTTCGTTTTGGTGCGTATAATCCTACTGAAAAACAGGGGTACGATGGCTTGTACCGGCTGCTGCGCCCCTGTTCTTTTTTATTGCGTTATGGTCACAAAGACCTACTAATTGCTGCTCGTCAGCATAACAGCAAGTGAATCCATATAGTCTCGCCAATAAACAATTTTTCGATCTTTAATAGTAATTATTGAGCAAAATCTATTATCGTAAGGACTACCAGTGTGTAATACGATTCCGTGAACCTGATATTCCATAACAATAATATTTTCTCCCTTCACTTTATAGACCTTAAGATTATCGGCACTATTCAGCTTCATACCATAATTACTAAACCATCTCATATATGCCGGGCGGCCTTTCACTCTGTTTGGAAATCCAGGAATGTTGTATAAAAAATCAAATACTGCTTCATCCGCAACAGCATCCCAAAAGTGTTCCCCGTCAACTTCATCTCTAAGTCCTTCCATAACGATATTAAAAAATGGTTCGGCGTTTTTAAACCCGAGGGGCTGTCTTTCCATGCTTGTTCTCCTTTCAATTTTACAATCATTTTTCTCTAATATATCATATATAATATGACAGCTGTATGTCATATTATTTTCATTTTGTTTATTAACTGGAGTAAAAATGTAGTGTCTATAAAACAATGTTAAACAAGGCACAGTTAACTTGAAATGCGAACTAAAAACACCGTAAAATTCAAGTTTGAATAATATAATATTTTAATTAATCATTCAGTTCTGGGTGGTAATATCATCAAAACTACAACTTTACTGAAGTTCTAACGGTTAATAAAATAATTATTCATCTCCTACTAGATTTTCTATTCAATTGCTTAATAAATAAGAATTTAAATACTGGTAGTTTTCTTAACCAAGATAAATTAATCAGTAAAAATATGGCACTCCCAACTGAAACCTGCCATGGATACATACATAAATTTTTAAGTGGTATAATCATTGGCAACAAAGTAATAGCTGCTGCAGGCGGTAATGTAAATTGTAGAAAATGGAAAATAAGAAAAATACAGCCCATAGACAAACCAGCTGAAATCCAAACAGGCCAATGTAATAAGTAATAGACAAGGTATAGCCATAAAACTCCCGAAAAGGCCGCAAGCACCAGTGATATAAAAACTAGCCCTGTCTTAGAATATAGTTTGCCCTTTGGTTTAGCAAGTTCTACAAAAGCAACTATCAAAGGTGGAGCAATAATGTAGTCCCAGTGGAAATATAAAGCAACTCCTGAAACGAACATGATACTCGTTAATAACTTAACCCAGTTTATCAATTCCTCCCGGATGTGGTTAACTTTTCGTTTTTCTTTAAGACTTTCCAGTAACTCAGTACTTGTACCCTTTTCTTTGTAAGAATTATGTATTAATTTTTTACCACAGACAATTATTCCTGTAAGTATGCATACAGACAAAGGGTAATACCAGCTTTGAGTATGAGTGAGAATTGGAAGAATTGCCGCTGAAAAGGATGGAGTCACTTCTGAGCCTATAACCTTTAATTGTAGAACAACAAGGATAAAGGCTCCGATAATCATGAAAAAGGGGTAGTATGGCAAAAATCTAGTTATGACCAATCCGGTCAGAGCTGCAATAGTTGGAGATAGCCACAAATGAAAATTTTTGTTTCCCCAAGTTGATTTTTCCATAACCCAAGCACCAATAGCAAGAGCCGAAATTTCCGGGAAAATAATTTCTTTTTCTCCGATATATCCTGAAATCATACACATAGCAATCACTAGTACTATAGCTAAAGGTATAAATTGTTTCTTCATCTCAAACTCTCCTATATTTTCTCTCATAATTTTAGGCTTTCTACAATCGTGATTTAACCTTTATATAAATAATAGCATATCTTTCATATTTTGAACTACGCCGCAAATATCTTGTTTTTTTAAACACTATATTATCCAGTTATAGAAGGACATTGTTCGTACATTCAATTTCAACAGTTATGTCGCCATTTATTCATTTTGTTCAGCAACTAGAGTGAAAAACGCTCTAGTTTTATTTTTTAACGGGTAGCTTAATTAAACATTAAATATGTAGTGGCTAGATTTAATAAGATATCTAATACAAATTTCTAAATTGTGTAACTTACTTTGCAGTACATAACAACGATGCTCCTACTAGGTCTTGTAACGTAAGTTAAGAATAATGTCTTATAGATTCTTCCCATTAATTTTATTGTCCTTTACGATTAATTGAGTAGGTGGCATTGTTTTTATGTAAAAGAGCGGCAAAATACCGCTCACAACTTTTTATAATTGTAAATAAAATAGTATCTGTGTTTTTGTAAGTGACATGCTACCTATTTCTTAAATGACCTAACCTCATATAATTAAAAAGTACCAGCACTTGATTTTTCCCTATACGTTCCATTACTCTGTAACCATCACGAGAAGCCGTTGCAATGCCTTGGTTATTTGGTTTACAATATCCATTTACTTGACATGTTCCATCATCCCGAACAAGAATTTGACCCAATAGGCCAACGGCAACCCATTCTGGCCTTTTACATCGTGGAATGAATTCTCTGGTATTGTCCCATGCGGAGTTCAATATAGGTTGAGATTCAGTTCGTTCAGGGAGGATTACCTTTTCATCTTTTGATGTTACTGCCGGAACAAGGACATCATGGTATTGTATCCTGCCCCATTCATCCGTAACATATTTGTCTTTCCAGTTCAGATTACCGCTGTTCGCGATTATCGCAGGGGTGGCACTGGTGATCCCTAGAACGTAATCATCATTTTCGTTTGCCTTGCGTATTTTTTTACCGTCCAAAGTGACAAAGTAACCGCAGTCGATGGGCTCCCCATCTATGGTTTCAAACATCTCGGCGTAGTCTGCGCAACTGCCTGGACCGCCACCTATTGTTACCTTACCCGTGAAACAAGCATCGCCATTATTTAGTATTTTAGCTGCTATACTTCTATCAGATGGACTTGTACCGTTCGCCAAAAACCAGGAAAAATCATCACTAGCGTCTCCATGCTTACCCATTATATGGGCACCGGTGTACAAGTCTATATTTGTATCTAGGCCTTCAGCATGGACAGCCTCACCACTTGCTATTGTGCCTACGCCTTCTGCATGGGCAGCCTCTCCATTTGCTGTTGTTTGATAACCTTGTGCATGGGCACCGACTCCGCTTACTGTTGTTTCAAAACCTTCCGCATGGGCACCGACTCCGCTTGCAGTAGTAAAATCACCTTCGGCATGGGCAGCAAAGCTATCTGCTGTTGAGTTGAAACCTTCTGCATGAGCAAATTGACCACTAACTATTGTGCTTTCACCTTCGGCATGGGCAGCAAGTCCGCTTGCTGTTGTCAAAGCACCTTCGGCATGTGAATTGCTTCCACTTGCCGTTGACCCAAAACCTTCTGCATGGGCATTTATCCCGCTTGCCGTTGTCTCGAAACCTTCTGCATGGGAGGCATGTTCACTTGCTTTTGTGTTATCACCTTCTGCGTGGGAAGCCTCTCCGCTTGCTGTTGTCTCTAAGCCCTCTGCATGGGAATTAATTCTACTTGCTGTTGTGCTCTCACCTTCAGCATGGGCTGCCCTCCCACTGGCTATTGTTCCAAAACCTTCGGCATGGGAAGCCTCTTCACTTGCTTTTGTGGCAAGACCTTCAGCATGGGAAAGCTCTCCGCTGGCAGTTGTACTATTACCTTCGGCATGAGAACCTGTTCCACTTGCTGTTGTTCTATCGCCTTCGGCATGGGCAAGGGCACCATTTGCTGTTGTTTGTGAACCTTCGGCATGGGATTCACTACCACTTGCTGTGGAGCCTGAGCCTTCAGCATGGGAGGCGAATCCACTTGCTGTTGTCTTAAAGCCTTCTGTATGAGAATCATTTGCACTTGCTGTTGTACTGTTACCTTCAGCATGGGATGACTGTCCACTTGATGTTGTCTGAAGACCTTCAGCATGAGCCTCGTTTCCGCTTGCTGTTGTTCCAAAACCTTCAGCATGGGATACATCTCCACTTGATGTTGTATTTTCACCTTCGGCGTGAGAACAGTTCCCAGTAGCTTGCGTATTACAACCCTCCGCATGGGAAGCGTCTCCTCTTGCTATTGTCTCGCTACCTTCAGCATGAGAGCAATTACTTAAAGCCTCAGTGTTACAACCCTCAGCATGGGCGCCTTTACCCCCGGTGTCTGTACCTGCTATTGTTGAATCACCTTCAGCATGTGAACATTTATTAACAGCTATTGAAAAACAGCCTTCAGCATGTGAACACCTTCCAATTGCTCGTGTTTTGCAACCTTCGGCATGTGAGCATTTTCCAATAGCTTTTGCATCGCAATCTTCAGTGTTGGAACAAGCTTCTGATATATTAATATCCCCGTCTTCTGTGTTAACTTGTTCAGAAAGCGTGGAAGAAAAGTTTGCATTTTTAACTTTATCTTTATCATATTTATCGGGTAATTTTTCCATTTTTCTCACTCCAATTTTACTACTTAATTATTCACTTTATATAATTATTATAATTTTATGGGTGTCTAATCTCGGATGGAATGCTCTGCGGGAGTTTGAAAACATTTTTAGGGTCATATTTAGATTTAACCTGTTTCAACCTATAGAAGTTAACACCGGTGTATTAAATATTCACACTATATGGTATGTTGATAAGGATAAAAACGTACTATAAACAGAGAACTTTTGTACGAGTTGCAAGGTTTTTTTATTCGTAAAAGTATACCTTTGCGTATGGGGGCAAAAGTATATAAAACCGCATTCGTAAAATACAACAAAATATTTATGAATATCTACGTAAACAACACTTTTTTAATAGCAAATACGTTATTATATTGATTCGCTTTTTTCATATTTTGGTTATTAACTGGGGTAAAAATGTCCTAGGTGATTTTCTAGTACCTATCCAAAACGTTCAAATAGAGTATACACTAAAAAAACACGAACTAAACCTCTAACAAAAGGCTTAAACGCGTACTAAATATACAACAAAAACGTTCATTTATATAATTGATTTCAAACGAACATTGAAGCATAATTAATATATAAGATGAATTTATGAGGTGTAAAGAAAACTACATTTTATAAATTGATAAAACAATACGAAGTTAAATAGTAATGATGTAATATTATAAAATACAATACTACGCTTGTAAATGAATAAGAAACAATGTAATATATTGATATGAGAATAACACGCATATAGTTAATTGGAACTATAGAAGAGCTAATAGGGGCTGTGAATCTAATTTTAGAGATTAGGTTTGCAGCCTTTTTACTTTTTAATGGAGGGATAGGGACATGAATGAAAAAGAATTTGATAGGAAATTAGAAGCTGAAAAATGGTTATATAACTATAAGAGTATAAAGGCAGGTATTGAAAGTTTAAAAGAAGAATATACGGTGTTGAATGATGATGGCTGTGGAATAGAACATATAGACAGTAAATTAGATTTATTGAATAATAGAATAAAAATTATGAGGAGAAAAATAGATCAGATTGATAGAGCTTTAAATTCACTTAGTAAGGTTGAAAGAGAAGTTATAACATATGCATGTATAGATGGCATGTACTATTATGAGTTTACTTATAAGGTTTATAAATCTGAAAGACAATGCAAGAGAATTAAAAAAAGGGCCTTAGATAAAATTGCCATAGCTTTAGGGTTATAGAATGTCCCTTTTTTGTCCCTTTAATGGCACTCTGATTTAAAATATATGAGGTATAATGGTAATATAAACTATATTTTTAGCTTTTTAGGGAAATGAAGTATGTCTCCTTTTATGGTTTGGGTGAACTATACACTTTTTTAGGAGTTGATGATTTGAGGGCTGTTATAGATAAAAAACAGGTTGAAAATTTATATATAGAAGGATTTACAGATTCTGAAATTGCAAGGAAGCTGGATTGTAAAAAGGATACTGTAAAGAAATGTATTCAAAGAAATTTTGGATGGTTGAAAGCCTCTCATAGAATTGCTAAAACTTGCAGAAGGGAAGCTGTGAGGTCAGTTAATTATGAAGCAAATAAATATATAGGTGCTAGTGCATTTATAAAAAAGAATAGATCTGTATATAAAACGAACCCTGATGGGGATATAGTAATAAATAAAGAGGTTGCTCCGGTGGTAACATGGGATACACCTGAGCGACTATCAAATGAAAAGGAAGTTAATAAAATAGAACACCACCTTTTAGAGCACTGGTTTTAAGTTACTGGTGCTTTTTATTATGCAATTTTATTTTAATAGTTATCCACAATATATTGTGTATAATGTGGATAACTATACTATATATTGAATATTAAAGGAAGTGAGTAAATTGAACCAGATTTATAAGAAAGAAAACTTTATAGTAATTCCAGTATGTAAAGATTTTTTAGTTGTAAATATAAATAAGGTATTTAAAGAAGGTCATGCACATGTTAAAAGTATAGAAATAGCAAGGTTGCTTATAGATTTGGCTTTAGAGAAAAGGCTTCCTAAGAATCCTTACTTTGTTGAAAGTTTAGTCAGGATATCCATAAATAAGGATTACATAAATGATTTAAAGAAGTTTAAAGAAGATGGTCTTGTAGATTATAAAGAACTTATGGAAGCTTCCTCATATAAGAGACATAAAGGAGCTATAAAGCAGGTTAGATAATTGGATAAAAGGAGGAATAAACCTATTTTATATAGAAATTATTATATACGATTAGTTTATTGAGGTGATAAAAATGAGTAATGACCAGGCGACAGTTTGGGCAACAATAGTGCAAGCCATTATGGCAGTGATAATGTTATTCGTTACTATGTATTTAGGAATACGACAGAATAAAAGTATAAAGAGGCAAATTAATCTTAGTTTATATGAAAAACGTTTTAAAATTTATAATGCTATAAAAGTCTTAATATGTTCGGTACAACATGTTGATTTACCTAAAAGTAGAGATGAACAATTCGGAGAATTTGCTAATAAAATAGGTGAATGTCTGCAAGTTTTTTGGAAAGATTCATCAGAGAGGACTTTCTTAATTGGGGATAAGCTAAACAAATATGTTAATTCCATAGAGAAAAAAATATCAGATTATTCTAAGTTAATAGCTAATAATCCACCTCCAGAAGGTGGACCAGAGTATATGCTTTGGTTTGAAAAGATAAATAAGGAAAGAAGTAGTTTAATCTTTTTAATTGACGAAGTTACCGAAAATTTTAAAATATGTTTAGATTTTAAAAAAATATAAAGTGTAAGAATAAACTGATGTGACTGGATAGTTTTAAACAAATGATTCGACAAATAAAGGAATATTACATCTGAATATAGAAAGCTTTGTAAGAGGAGGCGATATTTATGAGCAATGATGTTAGAGTGGAACCAACTCCAATACAAAGGAATATGTTAGATGTAGCAACCGAACTTACTCAATTGTATTTTAGGAATAAGTCAGTTGACTCTGTTGATGAGATTGGAGAAACTTTTGTTAGATTTCATACTTTGGTACGTACCTTAAGGCAAGGAGATGTATCTTCTTTTAAGGAATACTTGCCAGAAAATATAAAAAATATTATAGAATAAAGTTAATCCCAAAAGGGTCTGATTATGTTCAGGCTCTTTTGTTTTTTAATAAACAAAAGTAGCAGTGAGGTGGTGATATGAATGATTTAGAATTAGTAAGTTGGATTAATTCTTTAATAATAAATAACAACATGCATGGATTCTATATATCAACTGAATGGAAGCATTTAAGAATAGATATTCTTAAAGAACAGAACGATGAGTGCCAGATATGTAAATCTAAAGGATTAGTTAATGAGGCAGTTACAGTACATCATATTAAGCACTTAAAAAAATATCCTCAATTAGCATTAACTAAAAGTAACTTAATTGCGGTATGTAAGCAATGTCATAATGATTTACATCCTGAAAAACGCAAAGGTAATAAAAAAGAAAAATTCATAAATGAAGAGAAATGGTGATCTTATGAAGTTAGATGAATTTAAGGAGTATCTTTATGATAGTGAAAAAAGTAAATGTACTGTAGAGAGTTATGTAAGTGATATGATTCAATTCTTTAATTATTATAAGAAAGATATTGCAAGTATAAATAAAGTTGATATAAGAGAATATACTGAGTACTTATTGCAAAATCAATTCTCTATAAAGACCATAAATAGAAAGTTAGTATCACTGAATCAATATATATTATTCTTAGATGATGTGTTCAATTATAAGATAATTGTAAAAGTTAAACAACTGAAGATTGAACAACAGAATTTTATAAATGACATGCTTGATATATGTAGTGTAAGAAGAATAATGAGAGCAGCACAAAAGGACAACGATGTTAGAGCAGTTACAATATTCTTTACCTTATTTTATACAGGTGCACGAGTGAGTGAAATGCTCCAAATAAAGGCCAAAGATATAACCAAAGATAGCATAATAATAAGTGGCAAAGGTAATAAGTTTAGAGAATTGTTAATACCTAAGAAACTAAAGGAGCAGTGGCAGGCATATAACACTGTCAGGATTAATAAATCTGATTACTTGTTTACTGGCATAAGGGGTGCAATAAGTAGGCAGACAGTGCATAACACCATAAAGTATTATACTGGTCAAGCAAGAGGAATTGATAAAGGGATAGCACATGCACATAGTTTCAGACATTTATATGCTCAAAGCTTGGGTAAGTTAGGTGTTAACCAAATTATAATAGCTCAACTATTAGGTCATAGTCTTAATGTTACAGGAACTTATATGCAAGTTAGTAAGAGAGAGCTGCTAGATATAATTAATAAGCTTGACTTTAGGGAAGATGAAGTTTAGGCAATAAATGGACATTGTTATTTTTTTAACTATCAGGGTAATAATATTTTATTGTAAATAATATACAAAATCTATATTATTAAAAAACGTTCGAAATCCTTATAAACAGGGGCATAGTGGCTTTATTTGTATAAAAAATAAAAACTATTAATTGAGAATGAGTTAATATTGTTAGTAAGTAAAGAAAAATATAGAAAATATAAGCGTTAGAGACGTGTAAATTAGATATAACATAATTAGTGTTATGTATTAAGTAAGAGATCTAATTGAAAAAATGTACTTGGTTTTAAAAAAAGTCTAAGTGAAATAAGAGACAAACCAAGTAATATCAATGTGCACAGACTCCCCCGGGTCAAAAAAATGAAAAATCCTACCATATTGGGAGAACGGGTAGCAGGGAAGACAAAACAGAAAAGTTACGCACACGAGAAAAAAATTGAAGGAGGGATCAAAAATGGCAACTGCTAAATCAATAAAAGAAAGTTTAATAAGGCAGCTTATTGATAACGACGCTGATGTTGAACATTATAGAAGTTTGGTTGATGATTATGTTTGGTACTGGAAGCAAGAAAAAGCTATGCAAAAAGATGTCAAGGAAAAGGGATGCACTTATGAAGCTACATCAGCAGCAGGAAAAAAGTTCGAGAAAGAGAATCCCTCCGTGAAAAATGCCGTGCTGTATAATAAACAAAAACTTACAATATTAAAGGAGCTTGGATTATCCATTGAAAATGTAGTAAGTGATGAAGATGATGAACTCTAAATTAATACCTGAGATACAAAATTATATTGATTTAGTGCATAGTGGAACTATCGCAGTATGCAAAGAGCAATTTCAGTTATGCGATTATGTCGAGAAATGCTTTAGAGAAGAAAATCTATTTGTAGATGAGGAATTGCTCCATAAATATTTAAGTCTCCAAAAATATTTCCCCTTTAATTTATATGAATGGGAGATTTTTTGTTTTACCCTCCATAATTGTACTTATTCCAAACCTGGCATTTTAAGATGGCCGGACTTATTTATTTATGTGGGAAGGGGTTCCGGTAAAAATGGTTATTTAAGCTTTGAAGATTTTTGTCTTATATCTGAGTACAATAAAATAAAACATTATGATATAGATATATGTGCCAATGCAGAAGACCAGGCAAAGACTTCTTTTGAAGATGTGTATAATGTATTGGAGGAAAATGAACAAAAGCTTAAAAAGCACTTCAGTTGGAATAAAGAGCTTATTGAAAATGTTAAAACTAAATCTAAGTTAAGGTTTAGAACTAGCAATGCAAAGTCTAAAGATGGTGGCAGGCCAGGTAAAATAGATTTTGATGAATACCACCAATATGAGGATTATAAGCTTATAAATGTATTTAAAACTGGTTTGGGTAAAAAGAAAAATCCTAGGACAACAATTACTACTACTGATGGAGATGTAAGAGGTGGACCACTTGATAGCATTAAAGCCAGGGCAATTAGAATACTGAATGAACAGGGTGGCGACAATGGATTAATACCTTTTATTTGTAAACTTGATAATGAAAAAGAAGTAGATAATAAAAAAATGTGGCATAAGGCTAATCCCTTGCTACAGTACAATGAGGAACTTTTTAGGGAGATAGAAAAAGAGTATATTGACTATAAAGAAGACCCTGTAAGTAACTCTGCTTTTATGACTAAGAGAATGAATATTCCTAAAGGAAATAAAGATGTAGAAGTTACAAGTTGGGAAAATATACTTGCAACTAATCAGCCTATACCAGATTTAACAGGGTGTACTTGTATAGCAGGAATTGACTATGCAAAAACCACAGACTTTGTGGTAGCTGGATTACTCTTTAAATATAAAGAGAAATATTATTGGATAAGCCATACGTGGGTTTGTAGGAACTGTAATGATTTACCTAGAATTAAGACGCCATTAGAAGAATGGGCAAGTGAAAAAGGTGGGAAATTATTAACTTTTGTAGATAATGTTGAAGTATCTCCTGATATTCCTGCGGCGTGGCTTGCTGAACAGGGGCAAAAGTACAATATAACTACTCTTGGAATGGATAATTATAGATACACTTTATTATCAAAAGCATTAAGAGCTGTGGGATTTGATACAGATAAAAAAGGTATTAATAATATAAAACTTACAAGACCATCTAATCAAATGTTAGTTGCCCCTACAATTAATAGCTTATTTGTAAATCATAACATCATTTGGGGAAATAACCCCTTAATGCGTTGGTATACGAATAATACATGTAAAAAGTCTGAGGCGCACGACAATATGAGTTACGGAAAGATAGAACCTAAAAGTAGGAAAACAGATGGCTTTATGGCTTTTGTTGCAGCTATGTGTGCTGGTGGTATAGAACTTGAAGATAGTGGGGAGGAAATGGATTTTGATTTTGGAGTACACACATATTAAATTGAATTAAAACACTTGGTTGCCTTTGAGATTTTAGTCTAAAAGCAACCGAGTGTACAGATGTGGTAATTAACTGGTTACTTTTTAATCCAAATGAGACGTTCTTTTAAGCCGTCAGAGCCACATATAATATTACGCCATGCGGCTTCACCTGTTAATTCGCCTACAAATATTCTGTCGTTAGAATCTAAATATTTATTTAGATTATCTCTAATAGATACACAAGAATCATCAGTGTCAATTAGCCATGATGATTCAGTAATTTTTGACCAGCGAGAATACTTTTTGATTTCAGCTATTAAATCAGTGTAGTCTTGACCTGGAGCACAAAGATCGTAAGTAATTATTTTGGAAGTCACAATTTACACCTCCTTTCAACAAAATTTTACCATGTTTGAGGAGGTTGTACAAATTTTTAGTATTGTAGGCAAGGGTTCTTATTTTGCTTGAAAGAAGGTGAGAGTTTTTGGGATTTTGGGATTGGACAAAGCATTTCTTTGGAGCTGACAGAGACACAATCTATGTAACTCAAAAAGCCATAGAACAAACCAATAAATTAAATATAGAAAAGTTTGGAATTATAATGGCTGTTAATTTAATTGCTAACGTTGTAAGTAAATGCGAATTTAAAACTTTTCTTAATGGTAAAGAAGTAAAGGGTGATGAATATTATCTTTGGAATATAGAACCTAATTTAAATGAAAGCTCAACACAATTTTTACAAAAATTTATATCACGTTTAGTTTTTTATGAAGAAGCCTTAATTATAGAAGTAAATGGACAATTATTAGTTGCAGATAGTTTTAATCAAGTTGAATATGCAGTTGTGGAAAATTATTTTACAGATGTAGTTGTTAATACTATGAGTTTTGATAAAGTTTTCAGAATGTCTGATGTCATGTATTTTAAGCTAAATGATACTAATATACGTAATCTTTTAGTTAATTTGATAAATGGTTATGAAGAATTAAATAATATGGCTACAGGAAAATACAAGCGCAGTGGTGGCAGAAAAGGAATAGTTAGATTAGATAAGATATCGTCAGGTGATAAAGAGTTTAATGCTAAACTTGATGATCTATTTAATAATCAGTTCAAAACATATTTTGAGGCAGAAAATGCGATAGTTCATTTGCCAAAAGGTGTGGAATATAATGAACCTGGAGAAGTATCTACCAGAAAAAGCACCAGTGAGATAATAGATATACAGAGCATAACTAAAGAAGCTTTTGATAGGATAGCCCAAGCTTTTAGAATACCACCTTCTTTATTAAGAGGTGATATAGCTGATATAGGAAAGATTACTGATAATTTTTTAAGCTTCTGTATAGATCCTATAACGACAATTACTGGAGAGGAAATTACTCGTAAAAGATATGGTAAAAAAGCTTTTATCAAAGGTTCATATTTAAAAGTAGATACAACGTGTATAAGGCATATAGATATATTTAGTATAAGTGAAGCTTTCGATAAACTCATTGCATGTGGAGGATATAGTATTGATGAATTAAGGATAAAGGCAGGTGATATACCATTAAATGAAGAGTGGAGTAAAAGACATTGGATAACTAAAAACTATCAGGATGTAAATACGATTGAAGGAGGCGGTCAGTAATGCCAAAACCAATATTTTTGATAAAGCAGGCAGCAGAACCAAACACTTTGGAATTATATATCTATGATTATGTCCAGAGTGATGGCGTTGATTGGTGGACTGGTGAAACAATCCCAAGTGAAACATCTGCCAATTATATAAAAGAACAGCTTGAACAGGCACAAAATATTACTCAAATAAATATTTATATTAACTCCTATGGTGGTGAAGTTAAAGAAGGACTTGCTATCTATAATCAGCTTAAAAGGCACCCCGCACAAAAGACGGTATATGTTGACGGATTTGCTTGTTCTATAGCTTCTGTAATTGCTATGGCAGCAGATAAGGTTGTAATGGGTCCTAATACTTTGATGATGATACATCATGCTTCTATGGGCGCTTTTGGTAATGCAGAGCAGCTTAGAAAGGCTGCTAATGATGTTGAGGTAATTGATAAAGCCAGCTGCTCAAGTTATTTGGAAAAAGCGGGGGATAAGCTAGATGAAGTAACATTGAATCAGCTTTTAGATGCCCAATCATGGCTTACTGCTGAGCAGTGTCTGCAATATGGATTAGCTGATGAAATAGCAGGCAGGGAAGATAAAAATATCGCTGCAGCGCAACAGAGGTTTGAACAATCTATAAAAGAGCAGATTATGCAGATGCAAAGTAGGATTAAGGTACCAGAACAATTTGAAAAGCAGAAAACCAATGCTGAAAAGATGATGGCAATATTTAAAAAGAAAATGGAGGGAAATGAATAATGTCAATGAAAAGTAAAGATTTAATACAACAGGAATTAAAAGAAAGCTTGGTACAAGCCTTTAAAAGTGAAGATGAAGATTCAATTGCTAGAGCATTTGCTGAATTTGCTGAATCCGTAAGACAAAATGTAATGGAAGACTATAACACATATCAGAGAACACAAGATAGTACAATTCTTGCAAAGAGAGGAATGCACCCATTAACTTCACAGGAAACTAAATTCTATGAAGGCATAATTCAAGCGATGAAATCAGCTAATCCAAGGCAAGAATTTACAGGATTAGATAATGCATTTCCTCAAACAATAATTGATAATGTCATTGCAGATATAAAAGCAGAGCATCCATTACTTGCAGCAATTGATTTTAAAAATACGTCAACTCTTACAAAAATAGTTGTTAATAAACAAGGTGTTCAGTTCGCTGTGTGGGGGCCACTTAATTCTAAAATAACAGAAGAACTGAGTGGAGCTATTGGGTTATTAAATCTTACACTTTGTAAATTAACAGCATTTATGCCAATTGCAAAAGATATGTTAGATGTAGGACCAGACTGGATAGATGCATATGTAAGAGGAACATTAGCAGAGGCTACTGCTCTTGCACTTGAGCTTGCAATCGTGGATGGTACAGGAAACAATGAACCAATAGGAATGGATAGAGACGTATCTGATGGGGTAACTATACAAGGTGGAGAGTATCCTTTAAAAAAGGCAATTGTAATAACTGATCTTAAACCAATAACTTATGGTTCAATTGTAGCACAATTAGTACAGACTCCAACGGGAAAGACAAGAACAGTAGATAATGTTTTGCTTGTAGTAAATCCCATTGACTATTTTACAAAAGTAATGCCAGCTACGACAAAACAATTATTAGATGGAACATATGCAAATAACTTATTCCCATATCCAACTACCGTAATTCAATCGCCAGGGACACCACAAGGTAGGGCTATATTTGGAATTGCAAATAAATATTTTATGGGAATAGGTGCAGGAACATCAGGTGGTAAGATTGAATTTTCTGATGAAGTCAAGTTCTTAGATGATGAGAGAGTTTATATTACTAAACTTTATGGTAATGGCAGAGCTCTGGATAATAATGCATTTGTAGTTGCAGATATTAGCGGATTACAGCCAATGAAAAATGAGGTTGTAATTGATAATGAGGCGCCATTAAAAGAGTTAACAGTTAATTCATCAGCTTCAACTACAACTACAGGAAATACAGTAATCACAGTTTCACCAGCTTTAAATGATGGAAATACTTACAAATATAAGACAGGCTCTTCATTATCATTGCCAGTACTTAATCAGATACTAACAAGTGGATGGACTGCATGGAATGGGACTGATGAAATAGTTGCAACAACAGGTAATAAGATAATTATAGCTGAAGTTAATGCTACTAATCAATGTAAAGGCGTTGGCGAAGCAACTGTTACATCCAAAGCTTAATTGAGGTGATTTAAGTGACCGATACAACTGTAACAGAAGAATTACTACCTATAGTAAAATCATATCTCCGTATAACTTGGCAAGATGAAAACACAGATAATAATTTGAAAGGATTTATAAATAGGGGAATAGCACGTCTTACAGACATAGCAGGTGTGCCTTCTTTGGATTTTACAACGGAGGGTCAGCCTAAAACATTACTTTTGGATTATTGCAGGTATGCAAACAGCCAAGCTCTTGAAATGTTTGAAAAGAACTTTGTAAGTGAATTATTAGATTTAAGTTTGCAGCACCAATTTGAAGTACCTCGAAGATTAACAGTTATATCTACAGTGGGTACTTCTACAGGATATACTAGAATCTCAGTGTCTCCACAGCTAGATGAAGATAATAGTTATGCATATAAACTTGGTACAGAGCTTTCTTTACCAGGTTATTTTGATGTATGCGATTCTACTAATGGCTATACTAAATGGAATGGAATTGCTGAAATCGCTGCTATGGCGGGTAATGACATTATTGTTGTTGAAATAGATAAGAATAATAAAGCAATTCGAGCCGGGAAAATAACTGTAACAGTGGGGTGATGATGTGAAAATAAAGACACCTACTGAGTTTATTCCTTTTAGTGATGGTGTATGTAATATTTATACTATTGATGACAATGAAAGCAAGACTTATAAGTATGAAAATTTAGGCTTTACTAATCGTGTCTTGGGATTCAAAAGATTTTTTGAGGCACAGGGAAATAAAATGGCAATAAGTAAAGTTATAAGGATACCTCAGCTAAATAATATAGATACTTATGACCATGTAGAAATTGGTAGCGAAGTTTACGATATTAAAATAGTACAAAAAATGCATGATACCAATCCTGTAAGTCTTGATTTGACACTACAGTTACAGTGAGGTGAATAAAATGGGCGTAGATATTCAATTTGAAGGAATGAACGAATTAATTGATAAAGTACAAGAGCTTGGTAGAAAAGGTTCAAGTATACAAAATGCCGCACTTAAAGCAGCAGCACAGCCGGTTGTAGAGGACATGAGAAATATAGTTGCAGTTAGTGATATTAATGAAAAACATATAAAGGATGATATACAGGTTTCAAATGTTAAAATTGAAAATGGAAGAAAATATGTAAGGGTTGGCCCTGGGAAAGACACCAACTGGAGGGCAAAATTTCTTGAATTTGGAACGTCGAAAATGAGCGCAAAGCCTTTTATGGCACCTGCTTATGAAAACAATAAAGAAAAGTCCAAGCAGATTATAAAAGAAGAATTAAAAGAAGGTTTAGGTTTATGATTAAACTATCTGATATATTAGCACCTACAGAAGTTCAAGTTAAAAAGCTTCATTATGAGGGAAAGGCAGACCCATATATTGTTTGGTTTATTTATAATGAAAATGGAGAAGCTTTTGCAGAAAATGAAGAAATAGAAACTGGATATTATATTCAGGTAGATATTTATACTAAAGGAGATTTTACAATCCTCTATAATCAAGTTTTAGAATTAATGACAGCAGCAGGATATTATCGAACATATACGACAGAAATGTACGAAGCAGATACAAAGCTAAACCATAAAATAATTAGATTTAAATATGTTGAGAGTTCTCAAAGCTGAGAGCTTTTTTATTTTATTAAAAGGGAGTGATTATATATGCCTTTAATGGGTATAGAAAAACTTTATGTTGCTAAACAGCTTGCAGATACATCTGCAGGTATGACATTTACTACACCACAATATTATAAAAATGTTCAGGAACTATCTATCAAACCAAAAACAAATAATACAAAGGCTTATGCGGAGAATAGGTTAGTTGATCAAGCTACACAATTTGATAGTGCGGATATATCTATGAGTAGATTTAGTATGTCTAGTGCTGAAAGAGCTTTCCTTTTAGGACAGAGTCTTGCAAGTACAGGAGGCTCTATTAGTGCTGATTCAGATAACCCTCCATTTATTACTCTTTTATATAAAGCACCAATAAAAGTTGATGGAGTGTTAGGACACAGATATGGAGTAATATATAAAGTTATGTTTGAACCACCTGACGAAGATTTGAAATCCTTACAAGGTAAACCTGACTTATCAGAAGTTCCAAAGTTAGCTGGTACGGCTCAACCAACCGAATGGAGTTTTGCTGATGGGAATAATACAAAACATCCATGGGAATACCACATTGATACTACAGACCCAAACTGTCCCGAGAATATAGATTCTACTTGGTTTAATAGTGTTCCAATACCTTCTCTTACAGCAATAAATGCATTACTACTATCCTCTAGTACACCAGCAAATAATGCTACAGCAATTGCATTAGGTGCAAAACCTACATTAACATTTAATAATGGTGTATCAGATTACAGCAATATATTGCTTATGAATATTACGGACGGTGTTTTAGTAGCAAATACAATGTCATTGGATACTGCCGGAAAGGTATTAACTATTACACCAACTACTAATTTAACAGCAGCAAAGACATATGAAATCATTGTACAGGGCGTAAAAGATATTTATGGACAATCCTTAGCAACTACATTAGTTAAATTTACTACTGCCAGCTCTTAATATAGAGAGACTATTCCCTCTATATATCAAATTCAAAAATAAATAGAAAAGGAGAAAGATAATATGGGTGCAGGAAATGATATGAAGCAATTAGGTGTTGAAATAGAGCTAGATAGAAAGAGAAGAATAATATTTGATTTAAACAGTCTTTGCGATATGGAAGAAAAGTATGGGAGCATAAATGATGCAATTAAAGCTGTTGGTAATTTGGGTAAGGGTGGCATGAAAGATTTCAAATATGTTCTATGGAAAGGCTTATCTAATGAAGATGAAAAATTAACTGAAGAAGATGCGGGACGTTTAATAGATGCTCCTATGTTGGGAATGTTGTCTGATAAATTATTATTGGCATTGGGTCTTTCACTTCCTAAAGATGATAGAAAACTAAAAAACGAGGGAACCAAGGGAACGGAGATAAAGAAGAAGGATTCCCTTGGGCAAGACTGATAATTATAGCTACGACATGTTTAAATATGACGGAAGAAAAGTTTTGGAAAACAACTCCTAGAAAATTCTTTGCATTATGGCACGAATATAAAATATTGAACGGGCTTGAAAAAGAAGAGAAGGTTTTGTATGCTAATGAGATTTTTTGATGTAGTGGAAAATGGTTCCTCATTTTGATATTATAGAGATATATTACAAAAGGGGGATTTACTGTGGTATATTTTATTTTAGCTCTTATTTTATTTGTTATTATCGGAACTAGGTGGTCTATGTCTAAAACTAAAAATAAAATGATGATATCTGGAGATGAATTATTTAATAAATTTATGACAGAAAATAATATTTCAGTAACAAACGCTATCAACATATCTTCATATAATGGAACCGGAAAATTTATCATTGATGATGTAAATAAATATGTTCATTATTTTGTATACAAGCAAGGAAATAGTAATTTATTTCATAAACAATTTTCTTATAAGGATGTACTTAAATGCGAAATAATAAAAGATGGGAAAATGGCACTTGTAAAAAATGTTTTTTCAATTATAGATAAAGCAAATAAAAAAGAGTATATAAAAAAACTTGGTATAGGAATAACCTTTAATGATTTAAGTTTTCCGTATTTGGATATACTTTTTATAAGTTCATCCATAGGTGTGACACTTACAGGATTAGGCAGTAAAGTAGCACTTACAAATGAATGGCTTGCAAAAATGGATATAATCATAGAAAGAGGCAAAGTTGTAAATTGATAATATAATAATATTTAAAAAGTCTTAGAAATAGGGCTTTTTTATTTTTCCTGAAATCGGGAGGGAGGTGAGATAAGTGGCGGAAAATGAAGATGTCGGTAGTCTGGCGGTCAAAATAGCCATGGAAGATAGCTCTTTCCAACAGGGATTACAAAACTTAAAAAAGAACATGGCTGTAATAGACAGCAGCTTTAAAGAAAGCGTTGCAGGGCTTAAGGATTGGGGTAAGAATTTAGATTCATTGCAAGGTAATGCATCTGCACTTGGGGAAAAAATCGAAGTGCAAAGTCAAATAGTCCAGAAATATCAGGAACAGTTAGAAAAGTCCAAAAGTGCTTTAGAGAATAACTCTAAGGCTATGATGGATTTAAAGTCTAAAGTTGATGAAGCAAAGGCAGCATGGCAGGAAGCAGCAACAGCAGAGGGTAAAAATGCTGAAACTACCAAACAATTAAAACAGGCTTATGATGATTTAAACAAGCAGTATATAGATGCAGAAAGTAAAGTACGTAATAATGCCAAAACTTTAGATGGCTATACAATACAAGTAAATAATGCACAGGCAAAATTAAAAGAACTTGAAAGCCAGTTAGAGTCAACCAATTTAAAAATAGACACTCAAAGCAGTTCTTGGACACAAGCTGGAGAAAAGCTTAATCAAATGTCAGAGGGTTTTAAAAATGCTGGAGAAAATTTAAGCAGTATGGGTAAAGGACTTACTACTTACGTATCTGCTCCACTTGCTGCTGCAGGAGTGGCATCTGTAAAATTTAGTAATGATTTCTCTGATGGTTTAGCTAAAATAAGTACCATTGCAGATACCACTCAAATGAGTATAGATAGTATGGGTAATGGAGTAATAAAATTATCTAACGATACTGGTAAATCTGTAGAAGATTTAAATGATGGATTGTATGAAGCTATTTCAAGTGGTGTCCAGACTGGAGATAGCTTAAATTTTATGTCTACAGCAGCGGAAACAGCTGTAGGGGGATTTGCAGATACGGAAACCAGTGTAGATGGACTTACAACTGTACTTAATGCTTATAATTTAAAATCAACTGATGCACTAAAAATAGCAAATCAGATGATGGTTGCACAAAATTTAGGAAAAACAACCTTTGGAGAAATGGCTAAAAGCATAGGGTTAGTTGCAGATACTACAGCCAATATGAATATAAAAACACAGGATTTGTTTAGCTCCCTAGCGGTAGAAACTGCACATGGTATTGATACGTCAGAAGCTATTTCAGGATTAAGAGAAGCATTAAGCAATATCATAAAGCCCACTGATGATGCTGCTAAGATGGCACAACAGTTAGGCTTGCAATTTAATGCCAGCCACCTCCAGAGTGTTGGATGGGCACAATTTTTGCAAGAAATACAGGAAAAAGCACATGGTAATACCACAGAAATGGGAGCCTTGTTTGGTTCTGTACAAGGATTAAATACAATGATAACTCTTACTTCTGAAAGCGGTATGCAGTTATTTAACCAGTCATTGCAGCAGATGAATAGTAATACTAACTATGTTGATGATGCTTTCAATAAGGTAAACAACACTAGTGGACAAAATTTCAAGAAGTCTTTAAATGAATTGAAAAACTCTAGTATTGAATTAGGTCAAGCTCTAACACCAGCATTAAATACGTTATCCGGGCTATTTAAAGGACTTGCAGAAGGATTAAACAACCTAAGTCCAGGACAACGACAATTTGTAGTAGATGCAGGACTTATGGTTGTTGCAACTGGACCGTTATTGAGTGGTATAGGGAAAATATCCACTGGTATAGGAGCACTTGAAAGTCTATTAGGTAAGTTCAGTGTAGCTGCAGGTACAGCAACTACAACCGCAGAGGCAAGTACAGCCGCAGCAGGAGCAGCTGCAACAGCAGTAGAAGGAGCTACGGTTGCAGAAGTCGGGGCAGGAGCAGCAGCCGCAACGGCAGCAGGAGCTGGAGGACTAGGAGCACTTGCAACTGGTTTAGGAGCTTTAGTTATAGCAGCTGCACCATGGATTGCTGCAGCTGCAGGAATTGGATTGGCTGGATATGGAATTTACCATGCTATGTCAGAGCAAGCAGTTCCAGCGGTAGATCTTTTTAATAGTAAAGTTCAATCTCATGTGCAAACAATTAATAATTACGGGACTAAAATAGACTCTACTATTACTAAAACTGTAAACTTTAGTGAATCAACTAAAAAAGCAGTTAGTTCGTATATGCAGATGGATGATACTGTAAAAAAGACCATGACTGATATATATGTAAATAGTGATAAGTTTACCAACCAAACTAAAACAGCGATTGTATCTCAATTTACAGATATGGCAAACAAAGTTACTAGCTTGAATGGAAATGCTAAAAATAAAGTTTTAACAGATTTTACAAACATGGTAAGCAATACGAACACCTTAACCACTAAAAACAAAACAGATATTATTGCACAATATACACAGATGGTAAATAAAGTAAGTGAATTAACCGAACAGCAGAAACAAGATACTATTAAAAAATTTACAGATACATTAATACAGTCGACAGGAATAACTAAAAATCAAGTTGATAGTGTGATTAGCCAATTTACAGCTATGGGTACTAAGATTAAACAGGGTGAGGATACTCAATATAATGCTAGATACAAAGCTATGCAGGATTATTTTTCTAAAAGTGATGTGTTAAGTACACAAGAGGAACAAAAAATATTAGCTAACATGACTAGTAATAATACTGCACAAAAGGCTAAAATAGATGATTACTTGCAACAAATAACGACTATTGAGACAACTGCATTAAATAATCATAGACAATTAAGTACTCAAGAACAGCAAGAGATTAATTCTATCCAAGACAAAATGAGGACTAATGCAGTCCAAAGCCTTTCAGATAATGAAATTCAAAGTAAAGTAATCTTAGAAAGGATGAAAAGCTATGGCACGAGCATAACTGAACAACAAGCACAATCCATTATTCAAAGTGCCAATAAACAAAGAGATGGTGCTATAGCCGCAGCTAATGACCAATATAATAAGACAGTTGCAAATTTCATATATCAAAGAGATGTTACTCATTCCATAACGGCTGATCAGGCCACTAAATTAATTGCAGATGCAGGGCAGCAAAGAGATCAAAGTATACAAGCAGCAAAAGACCAAAGGACAGCTGTTGTTGACCATTTAAGTAAAATGGATAGTGAAGTAATAAAAAACATGGACACTGATACAGGAAATATGCTGTCTCCATGGCACAAATTAACAGTAAACATAGAAAAAGAATGGACAGCATTAAAAACTTGGTTTAGTAATACCCCTATAGTAGCTACTATAAAAGCAGCACTTAAAAATGATGTTGGCACAGCTAGTATCGGTTCTGGGAATGGACTCGGTGGTATACCAGGCCTTGCTACTGGAACTGATTATGCTCCAGCAGGATGGCACTGGGTAGGTGAAGAAGGGCCCGAACTTATGAATTTTGCAGGTGGAGAACAGGTTATAACTGCAAAAAATTCTAAAGATATAGTTGAACAAATGCAAAATGGTGGTCAGCCTAAAACTACTAATACTACTGCTAGTACCTCCCAGCAGATGAAATCAACTGAACAATATGCTGAAAATTTAAATAGCAGTCTAGGAACTGGAATAAGTAATAGTATAAGTGCTGTAACTACACCTTTAAATGATTTAATTTCCAAATTGAATACTCTTATGACTAATTTCTCTACTCAATATATGGAGTACAGGCAACAAAATGTTAAAAATCTTGGTTCGGGAATTGCTCAAGGGCAGGATACGGCTACAACACCACTTAACACGCTTATAACTTCCTTGAATAATAACATGGATACATTTGCCTCCAATGCCCTTAATTATGGTACTAAAACAACTACAAGCATGGGAAATGGCATAAGTAATGGTTCTGATGCAGTGACAAGTGCAGGGAATGCTGTAACCACTGCTTTAGACAATAATTTCAATGCTTTTGCTGCTAATGCTGTGAATTATGGTTCAAATGCAGCTGCTAACATAGGCAGTGGTATAACTGGCAGCTCAGATGCAGTTGTAAATGCAGGAAGTGGCGTTACAGATACTTTGGATAATAACCTAAATGACTTTGCTTCCAATGCTTTAAACTATGGTTTAAATACAGATACCAATATTGGAAATGGTATAACTAGCAATTCTGATGCAGTTATAGGTGCACAAAGTGCTGTAACCAATACTTTAAGTAAAAACTTGAGTGCTTTCACCACTAATTCTATTAATTATGGCTTAAATACGGACACTAATATCGGAAGTGGCATAAATAATAATGCTAATGCAGTAATAAGCGCACAGAATAATGTAACTACTACACTTGGAAATAACTTAAATGCTTTTGCTACTGCAGCTACACAGTATGGACAAGGGACAGATACAAGTATTGCAAATGGTATAACAAGTACTTCAGGAAGCGTGACAGGTGCAGGAAATGCTGTAACTGCTACTTTAGGTAGTAATTTTAATACCTTTGCGCAAGGTTGTACCCAATACGGCACAGGTGTTACAAATTCAATAGCAGATGGTATGAGATCTACCGAAGACAACGCAGTTAGTATAGCACATGAGCTTACACAGAAAATTCTTGATGCCTTCACAGGCTCAGAAGGCTTTGACATCCATTCTCCATCTCGAAAAACCACGGAGTATGGCGAAAATGTTATACAGGGTTTCATAAATGGAATGAGTTCTCAGGACGCTGTTGCCATTTTTAAGAATAAGATTGGTTCTATGCTAAGCGCGGCAGGTGCAATGAGTGGAAATGTTTCAGAGTGGATTATGGAAGGTATTATGGCAGAAGGTGCTCCTATGAGTTGGTTCCTTCCATTAGAAATGATAGCTAGTCGTGAAAGTGGAAGTCCAGGTACATTAGGTACAGGAGATCCTTCTCTTGTAAACAATGTAGGTGTAAATGGTGAATATGCTACAGGTTTAATGCAAGTATTGCCAAGCACATTTGAAGGTTATTTTGGAAGTGATGATGGAATATTTAATCCTGTCATGAGTGTAAGGGCAGCTATAAAGGAAATTGAAGAAAGTTGGGGTGGTAATCCTTATAACATACCAGGACTTATGGATGGCAATGGATATTTAGGCTATGAAACTGGAACTGATAATGCAGATGCAGGTGCTCATCCGGTTGCAGAGAATGGCTTTGAAATAATAATGAATAAAACAATGGGACTATTTAAGGGCGGTGAAACTGTTCTAAACAACTCTGATTCCATGAAACTATTGAGCAGTATCAGCCAGCTTGGTTCTAATGCTACAGCGTGGGGATCTGATATAGTACAAAATATTGCAAGTGGAATGAATAGTAAATTAAGTACAATAAAAGATGCTGCAACCAACGTAGCTAATGGTGTATACAGAATTTTGCATTTTAGTGTTCCTGATGAGGGACCTCTAGCAGATGCAGATACTTATGGTAGTGATTTTATGCAGTTACTTGCGGACACTATGGATCAAAATAGTGATAAACCAACTGAGGCAGCTGAAAAGGTTGCTAATTTAGTATCTGAAAAAATCAAAAGCATAAAAGATTCACTTGCAAGTGATACAAAAGACTTGAATAATCAGTTGGAGGAATTAAGTTCACAAGAAACAGTTGCCATTAGAGGCGTTAAAGGTGCCGATAAATATGCAATACAAGATGAATATAATGCTAAGAAAAAAGCCATTAAAGATGAAATAGACTTAAGAAAAGACCAAGCTAATAAAGAAATAGATGAGATACAGAAAATAGGGAAAATGTCTAAAGAGCAGATACAGGATGAACTTGATGCCAAAAAACAAGCTGCAAGTGATATAGACAAGTTAAATGATGTACTTGAAAAAGCTATTGAAAGACAATTAAATGCTGAAAAAGATGCAGCAACAGAAAGTGCTAAGACCAAAGCTAAAGAAACCAATTTAACGAAAGACCAATTAGATAGCTTATTAAGTTATATTGACCAGTATTATGAAAAGAAGTTAGATAAGGATGCTATAGCAGCACAGGCAGAACAGTTAATTACATCTAAAAATCAAGATGCAATAATTGCACTTTTAAATAAGTATGGCAATTTATATGAAGATAGTGGACTTACTCTTGGGCAAAGGCTAACCACTGGGGTTAAAACATGGACTGATCTAGTGCCAACTATAGTTGGCAATGCCATGCAGAATGTACAGACGGAGGTACAAACTGCAGCTGTAAATGTACAAAATACGCTTAGTGGTATAATGCAGAATATATCTAGTGTAGGAACCGCAGAAGCGCAATTGGCAGGTGGTGGTACTAACAACTTTGATGCTATATTCACCCAGTGGCAAAATTCTAGTATAGGGAGTACCCAAGATGAAGATCCTGTTCAAACTATAGAAGATAAATACAAGAGTGCTTTTGATAATATAGATCTTGCCATGACTAAATTAGACAAGGATACTTATAGCACTACTGAAGAATTACAAAAGCAACAAGATACAATTGATGAGCAAACTAAAAAACTTAGCCTGATGCAAAAAGAATACAATGAAGTTGTAGCCGCAGTGGGTGAGACTTCTGATGGGGCAGTTCAATTACAAAAAGATATGGCAAGTCTTAGCGTAGAAATAGAAAATGATACCAAAAAATTACAGCAGGATACTATAACAAATAAATATGAAAATGCTATAAATAATATTGATGATGCAATTTCGAAGTTAGATGTTGATACTACAAGCCTAAGTGATGAAATGGATAAACAAAATAATATTTATAGTGAGAATATGCAGAAGCTTACACTTATGAAAGAGGAATATGATGAGCTTGCGGATATATTTGGGAAAAATTCTGATGCGGCATTGAATTTAGAAAAAGATATATCGGATCTGAGTTCAACTATAACTTCTGATGTTACAAAAGCAACGCAGGATATTAGTGGTGGCATAGACGATTTTACAAATAAGGTAAAAGATGCTCTTAAAGAAATGTATACAGAGGAAGAACAAGCAGCAGAGGATTCAATTAGCTCTCAATTAGATGATTTAGATAAATGGAAAGATGCCAGTGAACAAAATATAAATGATGTCTATGATGCTAAAATAAATGCACTGGAAGCACAGACAGAGGCAGAAGACAGGGCTGCAACAGATGCATCTGAATTAGCTAATATTAGTAGTTTACAAGAATCTATAGATTATGAGCACAACGAATATAACAAGGAACAACTACAGAAACAGCTTAATACAGCTGTAGATGATAGAAATAAAAGGCTGCATGAGCAGGATATAGCAGACCAGAAAGCCGCATTAGAGCAGGAAAAACAGAATCAGTTAGATAATCTAAGCCAGCTTTATGATGCTAAAAAACAGGATTTACAGAATCAGCTTCAAGATGTTAAGGATTTTTATGCTAAAAAGCTAGATGCTACGAACTTGGAAGCAGACGCAGAGAAGACGGTTATGGAGAGTAATCAGAATGAAATAGTAAAGCTTTTAGAAAGTTATTCTTCTGACTATGAAAATGCCGGAAAGACATTGGGAGAAAAACTTTTTGAGGGCTTTAAAAGTAAAATAGAGGGTATAACAGATATGATAAGTAGTATAACAGAACAACTTAATACTGCAAAGGATGCGGCAGTACAAGCTGCAGAGGATTCTATAGTTAGTAATTCTGCGAGTGTAACATCACCCACATATGCTTCTGGACAGACTATTGTAAATAATATTATTTATAATAGTCCTACAGTATTGTCTCCAAGTGAGCAAAATAGACAGGTGAATAATATGCTAACAAAGGCAGCATTCTCTATAGGCTAGAGAGGTGGTATTATGCAACAGATTGTATATACAAATAGTCGAGGGCAGAGTATTACTTTAAATTCTCGCCCTTTTGTTTTAGAAAAAATAGACGGTACAGGTGGAACTAAGACTACCCTTTTAACGACAAAAGCTCCTGGTCAAGATGGCAAAAGTTATCATGGTACTCTTTTAGAAGAGAGAAGTTTAAATATAACCGGAACGATATGCGCAAATTCTTTAGAGGATTTATATATAAAAAAGCAGCAAATATGTAGTGTATTCAATCCCAAGTTACTTGGTTCATTGATTTATACTAATGACGTTAGTTCACATACAATAGATTGTGTTGTTGAGGATAGTCCCACTTTTAAAGATAGGTTTTCAACCATACAAGAGTTTTTAATTCAATTATTTTGCCCTAACCCGTTTTGGGAAGATATTCAGGAATCTAAAGAAGAGATAGCTGATTGGATAGGGGATTTTGAATTTGATTTAGAAATTCCAGAAGAGGGTATCATTATGGAGCATAGGGAAAGCAGTTTAATAGTAAACATTAATAACGTAGGTGATGTGGAATGTGGAATGAGAGTGGAATTTACAGCACTTGCTACTGTAGTAAATCCAAGTATTTTAAATGTTTATACACAGGAATTTATAAAGGTCAAAAGGACTTTACAGGCAGGAGATAAGATTATTATTAATACATCTTTTTCAAATAAAAGAGTAGAGCTGATACAAAGTAATGGGGTAACATCTAATGTATTTAATTGGATAGATTTACAAAGTACTTTTTTACAATTAGATGTAGGAGACAATTTACTTAGATATGATGCAGAGCAGGGAATAGATAATTTAGATGTAAGCATATACTATAAACCGTTGTATTTGGGGGTGTAAGATTTGGATAAAGTGCCTATAAGGATAATAGATAAAGATTTTAATTTGCTTGGAGAAATAGATGATTATGAGAGCTTGCAGTTTATAAGACGTTTCTATAAAGTAGGAGAATTTGAATTACACATAAATGTAAATAAGAATAACACAGATATGCTGCAGGAGGACAATTTAATATTACTTGGAAGCAGCTTTAATAAAGTTGGAATTATAATGCATAGGGAAAACTCTTATGACCAGAATGGAGAGCCTACAGATGCACTTATTATAAAAGGAGCTACACTAAAAGGAATAATGGCTAGAAGGCTTATAGTACCTCCTGTAAATGGTAATGGATATGACAGTCAAACTGGAAGTATTGAAACCATTTTAAAAGCATTTGTGAATAACCATGTAGTGAACCCTACAGATATAGCAAGAAAAATTCCACAAGTTACTATAGCGCAAGACCAACAAAGAGGCAATCAAGACAAATGGCGTTCCAGATTTGAAGTACTTTCTGATAAGCTAGATGAAATAGGGGAATATGCAACTATAGGATGGGATGTTACCCTTGATATTACTAACAATACGTGGGTATTTGATGTTATAGTAGGCAGAAATTTAACTGTAAACCAAGATACTTTACCCCCTGTAATATTTTCAGTAGACTTTAATAGTATAAATAGCCGTCACTATATTAGTAGTAGCCTAAATGCTAAAAATGTAGGCTATGCAGGTGGAAAAGGTGATGATGTAGATAGGCTTATACAACAAATAGGAGAAGTTGAGGGACTGGCAAGAATTGAGACATTTTTAGATTGTTCTCAGGCAGAGGATGTTACAGAACTTACAACACAGGGGCAGCAAAAACTAGATGAACTGCAAAAAGTAGAGAGCCTTGAGGTAGGAATAATACCGGAAGGTTCTTTTGTGTATGGACAGGATTATGATTTAGGGGACTTTATAACTGCACAAGATAGAAAGTTAGGTATAACCATGAATGCACAAATAATAGAATTGAAAGAAATCTATGAAACAACAGGCTTTAGCTTAGAGGGTACTTTTGGAACTAATATTCCTACTCTTTTAACTATATTGAAAAAGAATACAAAGCAGATTGTGAGGTGATATAGTTGGAAAAAAGTAGTTTCTTTAAAAGTATAAATGGGGATAGGAAATATAAAGTAGAAGATTTTGCAGAGTTCTTTAATAGCTTTGTAACAAATGGAGTATTCCCTAATCCAAGTACAAACCTGCAAGTTATAGCTAATAACGATATGACAGTTACTTTAAAGTTAGGTAAGTGTTGGATAAATGGATATATCTATTATAATGATGGTGATTTAATTTTAAATGTAGATGTTGCTGATGGAGTTTTAAATCGTATTGACAGAATAGTATTAAGAATGGATACAGCAGGCAGGGCAATAAATGCGGTAGTAAAAAAGGGTTCCTTTGCAAGTTCTCCAGTAGCTCCAATATTGCAGAGAGATGCTGATGGTTATGAATTAGGTATTGCAGATATTTATGTTGGGAAAGGTGTAGTAAGTATAGTACAGGCTAATATAACAGATTTGAGGATGAATACTAATTTATGTGGTTGGGTAAACAGCCTTATACAAGCAGATACCACTGCAATATTTAACCAGTATTTGGATTGGTATAATACCAAACAAGCTCAATACAATACGGATATATCAGTATGGACACAACAAAAACAAACAGATTTCACTAACTGGTATAACAACACTACTTCTAATTCTCAATCCAATATAGACTCCATGGAAGCACAGTTTCAGCAGGATTGGAATAATTGGTTTGCAACAATACGAAGTGTACTTAGTGGAGATACTGCAGGTAATCTGTTAAACCTTATAAATGCTAATACTTCAAATATAAATTCTCTTGCAGGAGCAGGGAGAACAACCGAAACTGTTAAGGAAAATGCTGATGCCATAGCCAATTTAGGAGAAAAAGTTACATCACATTTGGCAGATAATACGGCACATGGAGCTAATTTGAAAGCCAATCAAAGTGATTTAATTAGCTTAATAAAAAGAAGACAGTTAGGGGTGAGAATATAAATGGCAGCTGATTTAAGTATAGTTTTAGAAGGGACTTTAGGAACAGGCTCATCAGCTTTAAATAGCGGAGGAAGTGCTTATACAGTACCAACTGGAAGAAAACTTATAATTACAGAATTAAGTTTAGTGAATAAGACTGCTACAGCACAAACAGCAACTATAACATCTAGCAGTGGAACTACGCTATGGCCAGGAAAAAGTGTTACCGCAAATGACGGATATTTGCAGCAAAGGCAAACTCAAATACTTTCAGGCAAACAAATAATGGGTTTTGCAGGAGCTGCAACAAGTATTGATTATTATTTGTCATGCTTGGAGGTTGATAGTTAATGAATGGTTTATTATCACAAAATGCTTTGGGAAGTTTTGCATTAGATGGTGTCAGTAGCTCTCAACTTCCTCCAACATTAAAATTTCCTACATCAGACTTAGCTGATTATCGACCTATTATTAATAAGACAAATATAAAAGTTAATGGAAATTACTTATATTGTTATGATACTGCTACATTTTATGTTTATTCAATGGTAAACAATGCTCGAAAATATGCTCTCATAGGCAGCGTAAGTTTAGCAGGAATATATGATTATATAATTTCTCCCAATAATGCTAAAGTATATTTATTAACCGGTTCAGCATCAACTAGCCCATATTATTTATACGAGTTAAATGTTGCTACTTTAACACTCACACAGAGAGATACTGGAACAAATTGTAATGCTACTATGTTTAGTCTAATTCATGTAGATAATTCTTATCTTTATTATTCAAAGGTATCTACTATGTATAAAGTTAGAATATCCGATTTCGGTCTAGTAGCTAGTAATAGTGGATTGAGTGTATATCCTGCATTTTCTATGTATTATGCTGGTAGTGGGAGTGGCGGGCCTTATGGTATATATAGGTTCTATTGTCCACAAAATAATAAAGTATTTTGTAGCGGAGACGGTTATCAATTAATTCCCAATTTTCAAGTATGGGACTTAACAGCGTTAACATCTACATCAGTCTACTTCAGTGGCACTAATGGTAATTGGAGAAATTCAGGGAGGGAAACTATAGTAAGTGATGGCACTTACTATTATGCAATAAGTATAAATGTTGGTGGAAGCCCTTATAATTATTATCTAGTTAAAGGTAATATATCTACAGGAAGTTTTATAACCTCATATTCATACCCATATAATCTAGGAAATTTTAGTTCTTCACAGGAGGACAATACTTATTGGTTCTACGGGATTTACTTTATAGATATGGTGAACAATGAACTTTGGGTACGTGTTGAGAATTATACGGAAACTACTTATTACAATCCTAAATATGGAGCATTTTTGATTTTAGACTTGGCCACTTTAAATGTAAAATCCGATGTTTATATTGGAGGTTACAGCACTAGTTTAGAATACTGTACACAAGATGGAAGTCAAGAAGAATCCTGTATGAAAAACTTTCAAAACAATGGGAAAATGTATATTATGGATATGACACAGGGTAGAACCCGTCAAATTACTCGTTAGGAGGTTAAGTATATGAATAAAATTTATATAGAATTAAACAATAATGGAGAAATAGGTATGATACAATATATGCCCTTTGATCCAATAGATGGACTTCATAAAACTGAAGAGGAATTATTACAAACAGGATATTTAGTTGATGAAATACCTGCACCTGATCCTGTTGCAGGGAAAGCTGCTAATTTAAAATACAATAAAGGCACAAATTCTTTATATTATGAGTATGTAGATATACCACCTCAGCCACCAACAACAGATCAAAGGGTAACACAATTGGAATCCGATAGTGCAAAACTTGCTTACGCAGTAATGATGTTAGGCGGTGATATTTAATGTTGACTTTTGATAAAATACAAGGATACTATAATGCTGGATTATGGACTGGAGAGATGGTAGCAAATGCAGTAGTAAAAGGAAAAATTACAGCAGATCAATATCTGCAAATAACAGGACAAACTTATACTGCTCCAACGTCATAATAGACAGGTACAGTGATTATTTTTGCTGAACTGAATAAATATATTTGTAAGGATAAGACTATTAGCTAGTCTTTTTTATTTTATAGAAATGAGGTAGACGTATGAAAAAGGTGGATTCTTTAAACGTGGTAACTATAAATTTTATTGCAAGTCCAATAATATATTTAGTAATACTACTACCAATGGTGTGCTTTTATAACTTTAACTTTAAAATAATACCTATAATTATAGTAATTCATACAATATTATTTTGGAGTATGCTATTATATACCGAAAAGAAAGGATAAGAAGGATTTTCATAGCCTTTTGTTGAAATATTAAAATAAAAGGATGTGAAAATATGCCAGAACAAATGAATGAATTACTACAAAAAGTTGATTCATTAGAAAAACAAATTAGTTTAGTGCAGAATAATGTGAATTTTTCAATAGGCCTTATATGGACCATATTGGGTGTAGTTGTTGCAATAATAGGCCTCGCACTGTATTTCCTTATAAAGATGTGGTTTAATAAAAGATTTGATGAAGAAGTATTAAAGATTGATAATAAAATCAAGAAATTTGTTTCAGAAAATCCTCAAATACTATATGCAAAAGGAAATTGTCTGTCGCTATCACAAAATCTTATAGAAGGAAAATGTGAGTATTTTATAGGTGGGCTTATAAACTTTAAAAAAGATAATGTTATGTACTATGATATTTATTATGTAGAAAATAATAAAAAAGTGTCGATAATTGAAAATCAAATAGAAATTGAAGATCGTGGAATCAAAATAATATTGATTGATAAAGAAAAGTTGAGTCACTCTAATAACTTGCAATTAAACTTTGTTATACTATGGAAAAATTCACTTTATACTAAGAATTTTGAGTAAAAATAATAATTGCGAAAAGGGGGTAGGAGCAATGTTATTTGCAAATACAAAACAGTGTTCAAACTGCATTTGCTTAAATTGTAGTACATTTAAGCATGACAAATGTGGATATATATGTATTAGGAATTGCTCGGAAGAAAATAGAAATCCAAGTGAAAAATGTAAGACTGAAAGTAGGCATAATGATATTAGAATAAAATTAACTCCACTACAATTAAAAAAAAGATTTACAATTTCCAGTAATTTAGCTCTTGAAGATATGTATGATAAAAAAGAGCTAAGTGATATTTATAAAGAACTTTCAGGGAAAGAATCTAAAAGCAGTTGGACTAAGAAGAATATTATAAGAGAAATAAAAATTAATATGACAAAAATAAAATAGAAATTATCTTATAAAAAGTATCTATTAATAGATACTTTTTATTTTAAAGAAATTCACAATAGAAAAATATGATGAATTATCAACAAACTTATTAACAAATTATGAACAGTTAATTAAATTATGTTAAAATAATAGGTAGCGCAAAAAAAGTAGTCCTAGACACATATAAAACAGCAGTTGTAAAATGTTTGGCTACACAAGATATAACAACAACTACAACAGCACAATAATTTTTAAAAGGCAATATAGGGATACTAGAGGCAGTTTTTTTATTTTGATTTTTAATTAAAATAAATTTAAATTAGTCAAAAATTCTAATATTTTAAAGATATAAATTATTATAAAATTGTTTGTTGAACGATTTATATTGTATTTTATGTGTAATTATGACAAAATACACTTGTTGTTACAACAGTAATTTTTTTGTTTTTAATGGAGGTAATTTAATGAAAAAGGTACTAAAAGCTTTTATAGTCTCAGCAATAATGGGAATTATGGTTCTATCAAGGTCAGTGGTATTTGCAGAAAGTACATCAGATACATGGACAACTATGGCTAGCATGAAAAATGCTAGATATTGTGGTACTTCAGTAGTAGTAAGCGGCGAAATATATGCAATTGGGGGACAGGGAGATAACTTATCATCATTAGAAGAATACGATCCGGTTGCTAATACATGGACAACTGAGGCAAGTATGAAAGATGGTAGACGATATGGTACTTCAGTGGTGTTAAATGATAAAATATATGCAGTTGCGGGAGATAATGACACTGGGGTTTTATCATCATTAGAAGAATATGACCCTGCAAGCAATACATGGACAACTATGGCTAGCATGAAAAATGCTAGATGTTATAATAATTCAGTAGTGCTAAATGGTAAAATATATGCAATTGGGGGATGGGATCTTACACATGATTTAGCAACAGTAGAAGAGTATGATCCAGTAACCAATACATGGACAACTATGGCTAGCATGGGTAATGCTAGGGAAGATAGTACTTCAGTAGTATTAGATGGTAAGATATATGTAATTGGAGGATACAATCATGTTACAAGATTAGCAACGATAGAAGAATATGATCCAGCAACCAATACATGGACAGCTAAGGCAAGCATGGGTAGTGCTAGAGAAGGCAGTACTTCAGTGGTATTAGATGGTAAGATATACGTAATTGGAGGATACGGTAATAATGGGCTATTAGCAACAGTAGAAGAATATGATCCAACAACCAATACATGGACAACTAAGGCAAGCATGGGTAGTGCTAAGGATGATAGTACTTCAGTGGTATTAAACGGCAAAATATATTCAATTGGAGGATCTAGTGATAATGGGGCGTTAGCAACAGTAGAAGAATATGATCCGGCAACCAATACATGGACGACTATGGCAAGCATGGGTAGTGCTAGAGAATGCAGTACCTCGGAAGTATTAAATGGCAAAATATATGCAATTGGAGGTTGTATAAATAATGCAACAATTTTATCAACAGTAGAAGAGTATACGCCTTCAGCGCAAAGCAACAACGTATTAGGAATATCATTAAATAAAACTTCTGATAGCTTAAGCATTGGGCAAACGGATATTTTAACAGCTACAGTTACGCCAGATACTGCAACAAATAAAACAGTTAAATGGACTTCTAGCGATACCAATATAGCAACTGTAGATCCTGATACAGGAGCAGTAAAAGCAACAAAAGCAGGGACAGCAACTATAACAGCAACCACAACAGATGGAACTAATTTATCAGCTTCATGTGTTGTAACTGTTACAGATGGGACTACGTCAGTTACTCCAACTGGAAACAGAGCAACATTAATCATAGATATGAATAATGGGATGGTAAAGCAGTATGATTTATCAGCCAGTGAATTAAGTGATTTTTTAACATGGTATGATAATAGGTCCAAAGGAACAACCACCTCGTATTATGTATTTAATGTTCCAGTAACAGGACCATATTTAACGAAGAAAGATTATATATCATTTGATAAGATAGATGATTATGAGGTACAACAATATAATTCAACTAATTAAGATTAATTGGCACTCTAACAATAGGGTGCTTTTTAATATTTATATTTGTGTCGTATTGGAAACATATTGTCTAAATGCAATAGGATATCCAGTACACATTTCCAAAATAAGTAATTCGGTTGGTCACAGATACCCTAGTATTGCTCCAATAAGGCAATTAGTTTTTTGGAATATATTGAAATTGAATTAAATTGAAATACTTTAAAGAACAATAAAGTAAAAAAATGTGACAAAATGGAATATGATGTACAAGCCTGCAATAATATAGTAAAATTTAGGATATAAAAAAATTATAGTAGGTACTGTTTTCTACAAAATAATCAAATATAAAGATTTATAATATATTTTGAAGATGCAAATAATAATGTGTCTATAAAACAGTAAGTGTATACACTAATTATTTTAAAAGGGTGGTTATAAATATGAAAATGTCAAAAACTAAGAAAAGGCCAATAGCATTAACATTAGTAATATCTCTTATTCTTTCTTTAATGATGTCAACACTTGTTTTTGCAGATGTAACTCCAGGTCCTAATGGTGAATATTGTACAATTACATATATAAGCGGTGTAGGTAATGCTTGGAATTCTACTCCAAGCAACCCAATGTATGGAGGAAAGGCTGTAACTGGTACCGATATATTAGGTAATACAGGTGGGTTACCCGTTACTATTGAATTTTCAGCAAACTGTACAGACTATCTATTTGCCGTTCTTCAAGTTGACAGTCAAGGTCATACAATAAATGGCGGCACTGAGTATGTATCACCAACATTTAGGACAAACACTGTATCACCAGGTTCATTGACGGTTCAATTGCCATCAAGCTGGTTTATTAAAGGAGATTATTATAAAGTATTTTCATACGGAGCTTTCCCTGGGATAAGCCAATGTCCAATGAGCTCGGCATTTGTTGAAATAGTAAATTAATAATTCAAATTAATTTAATAAAAGGGACTTAGATTAATTTCCGAGTCCCTTTTATTGTCTTCAATTATAAAAATAGCAAAATACGTAGAAGAAAAATATTGCGATAGAGTTTTGGATGAACCTGGAATGCTTTTTATTTTGACTTGAAACAATTTTTTAACTAATTACTATACCACTAAGTTGTAACAAATATTATATATCATGATTATTATTATTATAAATAATAATTTAGGTATAAAGTTGAGGTGGATGAAAATGTCAATAATTTTGCCTATAGTCCTTATACCTATAGTATTTATTTATGTAGTAATATTTGTACTTTGTAGAATTGCTAGTAAAGAAGAAGATTCAGAATAAAGAATTATAAGCGAAAAGAGTTTTGGAGAGATTCAGAGCTCTTTTTTATATTTAAATTTACTTCAGGAGGTACTATATGAGTGAATGTTATGATGCAGAACTATGTGGAGAAAAACATAAAACACTAGATAATAAAGTAGATGACCATGAAACGTGGTTAAAAAAACATGATGATGAAATAAGTGCTATAAAACAAGACAATAGAGAAAATCATACAGAGATAAAGAACTTAATAAAAAAAATGGATACATTCATCACAGTAATAATGTGGGGACTTGGCATATTTGTCACAGTCTCTCTTTTTTTTATAGGTATTTTATTAAAAAGGTAGGAGGAATGATTTATGATAATGACTTATGATTTTGGGCATGGAACAGGCCAAGACAGAGGAGCTTCTGGATATCTAAACGAGGAAACGGTAATTAGACAATATGGTCCAATTGTGGTGGCTAAACTAACAAAATTAGGACATACCCTATATGATTGTACACCACCAGCAAGCCCAGCTTTAACTTTGCCACAATCACTAGCCTATAGAGTGAACAAAGCTAATTCTATAGGTTCACAGCTTCATATTTGTATGCATGTAAATGCTTATGAAACTGATAAAGCCACAGGGTGTGAGGTAGAATATGCAAGCGATTCAGGAAAGGCTTATGCAGATAGGATATATCCAGAAATAATTAATGCATTGGGAGTACCGAAACATGGAGAAGGCTCTGTGCATAGACCTGATCTATACGTACTTAAGTATACAAAAATGACTGCTATTCTTGTAGAGCCTTTCTTCTGTGATACCAAAGCAGACTGTGACAAATATAATGCTGAAAAATTAGCTACTGCCATAGTTAAAGGAATAACTGGGATTGATACATCTATCCAAACTACACAGACTATTGTAGCCACTACGCCTATACAAACAGCTCCAACATATGAGGAAAGTATACCTGTGGGACCAAACATTTGGCAAATACCAGGTATGCCTTTTTTTATTGAACAAAGGTCGGATGGAAATATGGGCATACACTTAGATAGAGGAAATTATCTAGTGATGAAAAAAGGTGAAGCACCAGAAGTTTACTACAACAATAACAAAGGCCAGGGTGGATCTAAGAGATTGTTTTAAAATAAATTCTCATTTTATCAAAGAAAAGATAGAATGAGAATTTCCTTGTGTAAGGCTAGTAAAATAGCCATTTATTAAATTATCAAAAATTAAATTTTAGGAGGAATAGATAATATGTTAGGAAAAGAATTAGCAAATATAATAGCAAGTGGAGTTTTAAGTATTTTAGGGGCTGTAGCTTCTTATGGGGTTACCGTAGGTGTTGCTTATCTTAAAAAGAAAAAAGAGGCTCTTATCAAGCAAATAGGAGTTGACCAATATAATGAAGATTATACAATTGCAAAAGATATTTACTATATAGTAGAGCAGCAGTTTAAGTTCATACCACAGGCAGGGGAACAGAAAAGAAAGGAATTTGACAAACTTTTGCTTGAGAAGATTCCAGGAATATCTCAAGAGGAACTTGACCATTTCAGGGAAGCTATCTGCGGAAAAATCAATACAGAGGTTAAGGATGCACAGCTTTTGGCTCCTCCATTTAATCCTAATACGGATATAGCAGATGTGGTAAGTACTATTAAAACACAAGAAGATACTCAGGCAATTCAAACGCAATAATGATTCATTAGTGGTCTTAACAGGCCACTATATTTTTTTACTTATTATAAGAACATAAGTTCGTAAAATACAAATATACAAAGGAGGAATTGTTAATGAATAGTTTTATAGGATGGATAGGTGGAAAAAGGTTATTAAGAAAGGAAATTGTAAAGAGGTTTCCTGAAAGTTTTAATAGATATATAGAAGTCTTCGGAGGAGCTGCGTGGGTTTTGTTTTCAAAAGAGAAACTGGCCAACATGGAAGTATACAATGATATAAACGGAGATTTGGTGAATTTATTCAGGTGTGTAAAATATCACTGTGGAGAGCTTCAGAAGGAATTATCATTCATGCTAAATTCAAGAGAGCTATTTTATGATTTTGCCAGTCAGTATAACACTAGGGGAATGACAGATATTCAAAGAGCAGCACGATTTTTTATGATGATAAAAACAAGTTACGGTTCAGATTGCAGAAGTTATGGTTGCGTGAAGAAAGATGTTAATGTAATGATTCAATATCTTACTGATATTCAGGAAAGGCTTTCAGGTGTAGTAATTGAAAATAAAGATTTTCAGGATTTGCTTAAAGTATATGACAAAGACGATTCACTTATATATTTAGACCCGCCATATTATGGAACTGAAAGATATTATCAGGTGCAGTTTTCAGATGAGGACCATGAGAGGCTTTCCAAGGTACTTAGAAGTGTAAAGGGCAAGTTTATTCTTTCATATAATGATTGTGAATTTGTAAGGGATCTATATAAGGACTTCAATATAGATGAGGTTGAGAGAAATCACAATTTGGTGGGGAAGTATAAAGATAAGGAACATAGGTATAGTGAGTTGATTATTATGAATTATTAGGAAAAGGATGAACCCTAGAATGGTGTAAAGACTATTCTAGGCCTTACTTTTTAGTAAAGCTAATAGAATTATGTAATTTTCTCGTTTATTCTTCAAAATAATATTAATTGCATGATTAAGAAATAGGGGAATTATCTATAATTAATAGTTCCTCTATTCCAATGAAAATTTAAATATTTGTGTACTTAAATTATATATTCGATTAATTTATATAGATATTTATGTCTGAAATCATTTACATGCCTTATAAAATCATATATTAGTTTCTTGTTGATTAAGGTTGAGAAAAAGTTTTTAAAAAATGCCGTATACCGCCTTCACCTATATTGATTTTCCCATATTCTTCTTTCTTAAGTCTTCTAGCTATCTCATTGTTAGATATTCCTAAAATTTTCCAATAAAGTATGTTGTTTTTCTGAGCTAAAAGCTTAGGATTAAATTTTTCGCCTTTCCCTTTATGTATATCCCACTTATCCAGCTCTTTTTTTAAGTCTTCATTTTCAACTTGTAATTTCATATTTTCACGTCTAAGATGTTGCATTTGTTCATCTAAAGTATTATACATACTCGTAAGCTCAATTATAGCATTTTTATACTGATTAATTACATCATTAACGGCTCTGCGTATACCCACAATTTTTGAATCTCTTAGAAGCTTTTTTAATACTCTTAGTTTATTTTCTATTCCATTTATTTTAAGATCAAGTTTGTCTTTCCTCTCCTTGTCTTTCCAATATATAAACACTCAAAAATCACCTTTTTTCTCGTATTTTAAGCTTATATCACGAGTTCTTTATTATATTATAATACCTTACATAAGATAAGTAAAGTATAGAAAACATCAAAAAAATAAGCACCAGTTTTATCTAATACTTAAATCCTTTTATAATTTTACAATCACCTTATTTTGACCATATATAGTAAAAGCCCTAGCAGTACCAGAGCTTTTACTGAGGTAATACATAATGAGTGACTTTAAAGTATTCTTATGCCATTAACCATTATACCCAACCCACAACGTTTTATATTTATTTTCCGAAATTTCTTCCAGATGAGAGCGCAACAGGTGGAAATGATAGTCAAACCAAGAATGGTTTTCAGCTCTGCAATAAGAAGTGATTTTTATTATATGCCTAGATTTTAGATTCCCTATAGGAAAAATATGAAACCCCCCAACTTAATTTTAAGCTGAAGGGTTTGCTTTACATAAGTAGCTGCCCCATGGACAGCCAGAACAATAAAAGGAGTTTAGTTATATATTAATATGATAATTAATCGAAATCTTCATCTGAATCCCAATCATCTGATCTTCCACCCTGAGGCGGTCTTCCCTGAGGCGGCCTTGGAGGTACATGGATTGGGGTAATACGTAATATTTCTTGATGATAGACACGAATAGGTCGGTTGCCGGAATGTGTATATATGGTTAGAGACACTATGCCTGTGTGCCTGTTGTAACCATTTATATGAGCTGTGACTGTGCCATATCCTCTAACGTCAACAAGCACAGTTTGACCAACGTGTGATTGTATCATTTCAGGAGTAACACGTTGCCTGAAATAGTTGCAGTACCCAAAAGAACAATAATAATTTTCCAAAGTTTAGTTCTCCTTGTATTTATCGTTTCAATATTTATATTATGCTAGTAAGATACTTTTTGGAATCAATTTAATGAGGTTTATGTAGTTTTAAGCTAAAGTTTTAATTTGGCAACAAAAAAGCTGCCCTATGGACAGCTAAAGAGAATTTATAAGAGACGATTGTATTTATATTGTATCCAAAATTTACAAATCACATACAATATAAATGAAAATAAATAATCGGGTGTAGAATGTGTAGTGATAAATTTTTATATCAAAAGCCCTGGAATTAACCAGGGCTTTTATGAATTAAGGTAAAACATAATCGAGTGACATATTAAGTATTCTTATGAGCATTAACCATTATATCTAATTTATCTTATTTTATATTCATTTTCTATTGTTTCGAATACCATCTTGACGAGTTAATTTTAGTGCTCAAATTACCAGCAGATAGTTCAAAACTTTTTATTATCTTATCTTCCGTTTCAAGTTCACATAAAGCGCCATAAATCAGAAAAGCATCCAAACTAACATTATCTATTTTTAAGAGAAATTTTAAAGTAGTTATTGGACATTCACTTAATTTACTAATGTAATTATGTTTTTTTAGTATGTCTAATATTTCTTCCTTTAATTTCTCTTTATCCGTATTTAATTCTTCTTCATCCATATTCATCATTTCCCCCTTGATTTTTTCTTCATTAAAATTTCTACAAATAATGATAATATCCTGCTAAAATAAAAAATATGGTTAAAGCTTATGAACAGGGTTTAAAGTAAAATGTGATAATAAAAAACCTAGTGGGAAAATAAAATCCTACTAGATTTTTTATTTTGATGCTTAATAAATCATACCTTTAAGTAAAAGAAGGAATTAAAGTAACTACTTCCAATCTTTATTTGAACCCTGTGATCCGGTGTGAGCTGAGCTTTCATTAGGTTGACCAGTATGAGATGGCATTACACCATGAGCTGGATTTTCATGAGTTGGCATTTTACCCTGGTTAGGGCTTGCGTGAATAGGAGTAATACGTGCTATCGCACTATAGTGAATACGAAGTTGTGCCTGACCAAAGTGGGTAAATATAGTTAAAGTTACTACACCTGTAAGTTCGTCGTGACTATCTATACAAGCTGTAATTGTACCAAGCCATTTAAGGTGGACAAGTGCAATTCGACCAATATGCTTTTGTACTGTTTCAGGACTAACGTTTGATTTTCTAAAATAGTCACCATAATCATCATAGTCACCATAGTAATTATCAGAGTAATCGTCATAGTAGTCAAAAGGGCAATAATAATTTTTCACGAGTTATTTCTCCTTATATTTATCACTTCAATATTTATATTATGTTAATATGATATTTTTGGGAATTAATTTAATTTAGCTTTTAATAGGATTTTTAGTAGTAGCAATTGATAAAGTTGATCTAAGCTCTATTTTTATTTTTTGTACAATACTGGAGTGAATATAGAAATTTATAACACATCTTCCGGATGCATTATTTTAGAAAATAAGAGTAATAGAAGCTCTGGTTAATTCCAGAGCTTTTATTGTACTAAGGTAAAATTATTAAGAAATTAAAGTATTTTCATGGTATTAATCATTATATCCGATTTACTATATTTTATATCCATTTAGTTTTTAAATTGGAGTTATATTTTTAAGAAATTTCTATATTATTATGTGTGATTTAGAGTGGGGACATTTTGGGGACACAACTACTGGAAAAGTCCCCAAAACTACTTATTTATACTTAACATATATTTTATAAAACATAGTAATACCAATGATTTGAATAGCAAACCTAAATCAAATTAACATAAAATTTCGCACTCGTAATGCGTAGGCCATGGGTTCGATCCCCTTTTTCAGCACCAATGAAAGCCTGTAATATCAACGTGTTACAGGCCTTTTAATTTTACTTAAAAACAGGCCTTTATTTTAAATAGATTAATACTTATTTTATGCTATACTAAAATTAAAAGTTATTTAGAAAGGAATGTTTATATGGTTAAAATGACTTGCATTGTCTGTGGTATGAAAATAAATGAAAAGAATTATAATTTTAATAAAGAAGCATTTATAAATTCAAATAGTAAAGAAAACATAATGTATTGCCCATTTTGTGGAGCACAAAGTGAATATTTAATAGAAGATGGACAAGAAATAAAATATGATAGAAATAAATTGAATCAAAATGATTTAAAAATAATAGATCATGCAGCTAAATTGGAAGTTTTTAATGGAGATTTTTATAAGAAAGCTTCAGATATGGCGAAAGATGAAAATGTAAAAAGTATGTTTAAGGCTTTATCAAGCATAGAATATATGCATGCTAGAATTCACAAGAAAATAGCCGATATTAAAGAAATTCCAGTACTTAAGGAGATGGATTATTCAAAATATAATACTGATGAAGCTTTGCTTGCAGCAGCTTGTCAAAGAGAAAAGCATGCTGTAGAGTATTATAAAAAATATGAAAAGGAGATTCATGAAGAAAACATTGTAAAGATATTGAATGTACTTTCGAAGGTTGAAGAAGAACATATAGAGCTTACAGGTGAATAACTTGTGGAAGTCCCTTATACAGTTGGTAAAGATAAAGTTGGGAGAAGGAAGCTTAAGGAGTTGATTGTAACTTATTATTAGGATGTAAAGAGTGCGTAATTATAATGGCACTCTTTATATTTTTAAACTTTATATTTGATGCATAAGTGACATTTCAACAACTTTACTTAAATACTCCCTTGCGTGGCTTATTGACATCCCACAATCCGTTAATGTCTTTACTACATTAGGATGGTGTTGTTCAAGCATCCCTACAATCTCTTGTGTATCTGATTTTATTCTTTCCATATCTTTTTTTGGTATGTCCATCGTACCTGGCATTTCTTGGTTTATATCTGGTTTCTTCTCCAAAGGTGGCAGCGTGCTTTCTTTATGAGTTTTGTTCTCTTCAAATTTTTCTTTTCCTTTAAAAATAGGTTTGGGTTCCATACGCATCACAGGTGGGTACATGTTTCTATTAGCCATCATACAATAACAACGCATTGGTGTTATTTGTAATGGTGGATACATGTATTTATACATAAAAGCCTCCAGTAAAATTTTTCTCACAATAGTATACTATTCAAAAAACTGTTATTCGGAATGTTTATATTTGGATTTTTTTCTAATTTCTCTGAAATGCTGGTATACTAGTATAATGAGGAAAAGTATGTTTGAATTGTAGAATGTTAGAACAGAAATTTATCATGATTATTGCTTTTGTATTTTTATGCTTGTATAATATTATATATAGGTGATGGAGTTCGCCTTTAAATGCTTTATGCTGATGACTCCTACTTCTCAAAAGAAGTAGGAGCTTTTTATTTTTAGGGGGGGATTTTATGCAGAAACTGTTTTACGTTGGTATTGGTGGGTTTATAGGCACTTGTCTGCGATATATTATATCATATTACTCACCTAAATTATTCGGAACACAATTGCCATATGGAACACTAATTGTTAATATAGTTGGAGGTATCTTGATTGGCTTTATTATGGAATTAAGTTTAGTGACTAATTCAATTTCGCCAAATTTGAGATTATTCCTTACTACTGGTATTATGGGTGGGCTTACTACTTTCTCTACGTTTAGTTACGAAACTATAAATTTTTTTAGCAACGGAAGTTATGTGTTGGGTACTTTAAATACTTGTTTAAATTTATTTTTAAGTTTAGGAGGAGTTGTATTTGGTAAATTTCTTTCACATATGGTATAGAAAAACTTATTTTAAATAAGCATTTTTAGATATGTAAAATACTGAATATTTTGTAGTCTTTTTATTAGGAAACATTGGCTAAATTACCAGAAGAGCAAATAACACTTGGAGTAAAATAAAATTCCATTTTAAGGGGGATTGATTAATATTATGAATAGTTTATTGAGAATAATAGTTGGAGAGCAAGAATATACTGCTAATTCACATAATGTCTATCAATGGATAAGAGAATTCTTATGGAAGAAAGGATTTCCGGGGTTGACAATTAGGCGTAGCGAATTAAGTCTTGATCATCGAAGTAGGCTGCATTCATTTACACTTGAAGATGTAGCATTTAACAACTTGGCTGTTATTTTAGAGACAGTTGCTAGTAATAGCCAAATAGAAAAAGTGAAACAAGAACTTACTGAGAATATGATTCATGGTCAAGTGAGTGTAGTTAAAGGAATGGGGGAGAAAGATATGGAAATGCATGATTATTTTGTTGTCAAAGTTTATACCAAAGAAAATAATTCGTGGTTTAAAAAAGAGGAGCACGAAAAAGTCTTAGATTTTTTACAAAAGAAAAATGTCATTTGGGCTACTATTACTAAAGGAATTGTGGGATATGGTAAAGACAGAGTTGTGCATAAGCAACGGTTATTTTCTTTTAGTGAACAAATGCCTATTGTAATAGAAAGTATTGTTGCTTCTAAGTACTTAGAAGATTTGCTAAAAGAACTCAAGATCCTTGTTAAGGAAGGTGCTATATTTACAACACCAGTAGATGTGATAATGGATAAATAATAAGATGTAGTAACTAAAAAGTTTTAAGTTGCATGCAATGTAATAGAAGGTGAATTAATTAAAGTATAGAATGTATAGTGATAAGGTTTTATATTAAAAAGCCCTGGAATTAACTAGGGCTTTTATGAATTAAGATAAAACATAACCAAATGAGATAATTAAAGTATTTTTATGAGTATTAATTATTATATCCAATTTATCTTATTTAAAACAAAAGAGAGTTTTTATACTCTCAAATTTTTTTATGTATAATAAAAGCAATCAGGTTTTCTTTTACCAGACTGCCTTGCCACTTCTGCCTTAAATTTTTCATAAGCCACTAAAGCCAAGCATATTAAGTTAATGTCATCAACCTAATTGGAATATAACCACTATTTATGAGGTTACTTTTAAATCGTACATCTTTTCTTGCGGTTGGAACAGATACAAAAGGAGTTACAGTTTGTACATTTTGTTCATATACGTTTAATTCATTACCGTTCTTAGGATTAGTATCTATGTATATCATAATATGTCCTTTGCCCCCACCATTATCAAGGAGTAAAGCATCTCCCGGCTTTAAATCCTGCCATGAAATTTCATTTACGGTTTTTCCATCAATTTTAGTATGATATTTAACGGCATTAAATAAAGAAAGGGTAGTTTGTCTATTTATTCCCCAACATATGCTCACAAAACCAGCACAGTCATTTCCGTATATAACATTAGAATTGCTTATTTTTGATAAAAAGTCATTAATAGAAGTTGCTTGATAATAAGACATACTATAGGGTATTCCATAATATGTCTTACCCTTTATGAAGGTGTAATGACTATATTTATCAAATAAATTATATTTAGGAATCCAGCTAACATTGGCCATTTCATAAGCCTTATTAAGTACTTCTTTGCGGTTAATAGTGCAAGTGGAAATATCATTTTTATTGTAGTTTACAGCATTATCATTTAGATTAAAGGTAGGTATATTGATAGTGGTATTATTTTTTCTAATATTCATAGATGTAGATTGTGTAGATATAAATATAAATGTCATAAGTATAAAAATGAAGAAAATACTTATAGATAGTTTGATATATTTAAATATACTCATAATTCAAATCTCCTATTCCTAGGTATATATAATAATATTATTATTATAACTAAAAAGAATTTATGATATATATTTACTATATGTAGTTGTATAATTTAGTATAAAAACTAGTTATAGGCTTTATTTTTATTTTTTTCTAAAATTAAGCAGGGTTTCAGAATTTTATGAAGAAGATTTAAATTAAGAGGTGATAACATTGAACTGTATTAACTTAGAAATGGCCTTTGGAGAATACAAAATCGGAAAAATAAGTTTGATTGAATTTTTAAGAATTCTTCCCGATGAAAAGGAAAGAGCATTTGAGGAGTGGATGGTAAGGTTAATATCAGAAACGGTGTCTATTGAAAAGGATTTGATTAAAATCTTAGAAGAAAATCAAGAAAGTCTTAAAGTTCTTTATAATGCTTTTTATTGTATTTGTACGTACTACAGGAAAGAAAAAAATATTATTAAGTATAAAGAAATTCTTGCACGATATGAATATTGTTTTTCTGAAAATCCTACGTATAGTTATTTAAAGGCAATGTGTTTGATGCAGCGTGGTACAGAAGCAGATATAAAAGAGGCAATTAAGTTATCCCAAAAATCCATGGAATATGTTCCTGACAATGTAGGTATAATTCATTGCTATACGGAAGTTGTTGCTAAAGCTTTTGAAGAAAACATTCTAAGTTTAAAGAATAATAAGCTAAAGTTAAATGAAGCTAAAAAGTTATTGTTAAGTAAGGTATTAAGAGAAACATACGATTATGCTAAATTTCATTGTACATATGGAAGATTACTTGGAATATCAGGAAATTATATAGAAGCGGCAAAAGAAATAATAAGTGCTATTGATAAAGAAATTTCTGATGGTAATTATTATTCTTTAAGAATGGCAGAATACCAAAGATATTTAATTCAAGTAACTTCTAAAAATTATGAGAAAGCCATTCTTCAATTTGAAGATTATAACTCTAATATGGATAGATGGAATAGAGAAATGGGAGCGAATATAGCTAACTCTATTGAGAAGGTACAAGGTGCTTTAAATAAAAATTTAGAATCTTTAGGTTTTTTTGCAGCTTTGGTAAGCTTTATTATTGCTTCTGTTCAAATTTTAACTAATTTAAATTTTGAAGATGCTTTTGAATTGATTCTGGCATTAGGCGGAACCATGATGATTGTATTAAGCGGTTTTGGTATAATACTTAATGGTTGTATGTATATTAAGAGGAGCAAGGTTGTATTTGTCATGGGTGTTATAACTATTATTCTAGCATTGGTCATTCATAAGTTTATTCAATAATTTCTTAATACTTATATTATATGAACCTCATTCCTTTGCTTCATTTTGTTTCATATTACCTGTTATAACAAAATAAAGCAAAGGGTTTTTGTTCTTTAAATTATTTTGTGAAACTTAAATTGATATAAATAAAATAACAATAATACTAAATATTGTTGTAATAATTCCTATGGGTAAACTTTACTAAAAATATATATCTGAAAATTCAATAGCAGTGGATTGGATAATTCTGTTATCACCACTAAAAAATGGATTACTGATTTCCTTAAATACAGTTTTTTCATAATAGGTTTCATACTTATCTGAAGGAAGTAATACGGTAAAAGTGCTGCCTTTACCAGTTATGCTATTTAATAATATTTCACCACCAAGAAAATTAACGAGAAGTTTTACAAGATGAAGCCCTAAACCAGTACCTTCAGCTTGACGTGACAAACTACTATCTACTTGTCCAAAACGTTCAAAAATGGTTTTTTGTTTATCTTCAGGTATTCCTAGACCTTCATCTTGTACAGTTATAGAGATCATATTTTTGTTCTCATATTTCTTTATAGAAAGAGTTACAGTAATTGATTTTCCACTTGGAGTAAATTTCAAAGCGTTAGATAATAAATTAAGCAAGATGCGTTCCAGCTTCTCTTCATCAGAGTAAATATTCTTCTGCGGCAAATTAGTATTGAATTTCAATATCACATTTTTTTGCTTTGCATATAATTCAACTGAATTTACAATTGCCTCAATAACATGTACAATGCTAAAGTAACTTTTATTCATCTTTAGGTGGCCTGAATTAATACGAGCAATATCAAGTAAATTATTAACTAGGCGAAGCTGTCTATTAATATTTTGTTTAATGGTAGTTAAATATTTACGAACCTTTTCAGTTAATTCTTCTTTATACATTAAATCAATTGCTTGCAAAGCTAAATTTATAACTGATATAGGAGTTTTGAACTCATGTATCATAAGGTAGAAAAATTCATCTTTTGATTTCAGCGCTTTTTCAAGAACTTTATTTTTGTCTTTCTCTGTGTCTAATAATTTTTCTAAATGAGTTTTAATCTCTTTTTGATTTTTTATCAATATGGACAGGGGAACATATTCATTACATTCTGAATTGAATTGCTTAATTGCATTCCTAGTATTTTTAAATTTTTTTATGTGGCTAGCAACTATATTTTCTTTTCTTATACCCCAAATTCTATATATTTGGCCTGTAGTATCCTCCATGGGTATCAGTTTAATAGAAAAATAATTTAATTTAGACTTAAATTTTTGGCATACCTGAAACTCTATTGGATTTTTTGTTTTTATGCACATTTTAAGATTATTTATTAGTAATTTAGTGTACTCTTTAGAGTAAACTCCATATATATCCTCTAATTCTAATTGATGATTTGATAATTCAGTAAACTTTTTTTCAACTTCATTAATTTCTATGAACTTAAAACAGCTTCCTTTATTTACTGCAAGCAAAAATATACCTTCAGATGTACTATTAAATAGCTTTCTATAACTCTGTTCATTTTGTTTTAATGCTTCTTGAGACTTTTTATATTTAAGAGACTGTACAATTGCCGGAGAAATTGCTTCTATGATCTTTAATTCTCTAATTGTATATCCATCCTTTCGGTTACCTAAACCGATCATACCAATAGTTCTAGTACAATCTTTTAATGGTATTCCAAGAAATGATTTCAAAGAAGGGTGATCTTTCATTAATTCCTGGCTATCTAGATGTGAAGCTGGATCATTAGTAATGACTGGTTCGCCATTAAGGAGTACTTGTCCATATATATCATTAATTGTAAATTCCATCGATACTTTTTTGTGTACTGTTTCATTGGGTATCTTTAAGATATTACAGTTAGAGTTACTGATAGCAATAGTATAAAATTTTCCTTCAGGAGTTAGTTCTCCAATAAAACTAAATTTGCTTTGGGTTAGTTCTTCCAAAATACTAAGGCATAAACGTCCTAATTCTTCTTCAGTATTGTAATATAAAGCTTCACAAAATATTCTGTTAATACCTTTTAGTACGGAACGATGAAATTGGATTTCCTCATCTGTACTATTATATTCGGCGGTATAGTTAAAATTCATATTTGGCACCTTCTCTTTAGTTTTTTCAAATTTACCCATAACATTACCTCCAATTGTCATTTGCTGTAATGGTTGCTAAATTTTTAGTACGTTGTTTTTCACTATATACAAAATAATACTATGAACAAATAACCCTACAAAGTTTTAATAATCAATTATTGGACTATATAAAAATGAAGACTGAATAAAAAATTTTTTGGTATATATTTTTTATTTAAACAAAACAAATATTATGTATCATTACAACAACATATATTTAATTTAGTTGAGCCTAATGATACATTTTTGCATGATAATTATACAAAATATATAAACAAAAAATTGATATTTAAACTTAATATTACAATTTATTATGAAATGTTTGCATGTATTTACAAAATATATTATAATAATAGTACATAATATTTGTTTTGTACAATTGTAAATATTATGAAATACAATTTTATCGTTATACTATTTCTAAAAAGAATAGTTGACCTATCACCAAGCTGTCCATTTTAAATAAAAAAGCTGCAATATTCCAGCCAATTAAAGCAGATAAATGCTAATTTAATAATTGCAAATTGTTGTAAATGACCTCTCCAATATATTTATAACCTTTGTCACTAGGGTGTGCAGTATTTGTTCCGCTACCTCCCGAATAATCATTAATTGCCATTCCAAATAGACCTAATTTTTGTGAAGTAGTGTAATCACTGAAATATGCTTTATAAATATCTATAATTCCTGTATTATAAGTATCTGATATTTCATATAGCGATGTTACATAAGCAGGCCAATTTGTTGTCCATGAATTAGCGGGCTTTTGATTTGGAATCAAGCATACATTACAGCCTCTTCCTTGCCAATAAGTTACCAGACTTGTCATGTGCGATTTATAATCTTCAACAGAAACTTTATGTGCTGCTTCATTAAGTCCAAAAGACAAAAGTACTAAATCTGGATTTGGTAAGGTGTCCCAAACTTTTTTTGTAAGAGTTGTAGTAAAATAGCTTGCCATTTTGCTGGAAATTGCTATTTTATCTACTTCAATTCCTGTTGTATTTGATGAAGCAATTGCACCTTCTATAAAAATATTTGATGTTGTATTAGGAGTTATTATTAATGTATGAGTAGTGTTGCTTAAACCTGAATAAGAAACTTTATGTGAGAAACTTACTGATTCATCTAAACAACTTATAGTACCTACTTTTATGCCATCTATTGTTATTCTAGCTGTACCGCCATCTTTTGCTTTAGCATATAATAAATCCAAATTTGTTCCAGTGAAAGTTAAAGTTGCAGGTGAGGTATTATTAGCAGAAGTTCCAAAACAACCACCCCAACCACCAACATTAGATGTAAGTCTGTTAGAAGCACCGGAAACACTCCATCCATTTCCCAATGTCCATCTAGGTTTAGCGCCAGAAGGTAAAGCACCTTCGTAGATATTAATAAAACCTTCTCCTGCATTACCAAATTCATTTTGTAAGTATGATTTCATTACACCAACCCAAGATTTGTTTATCTCGTCGCTGGAATATTCTCCCCTTGTATTAGACTCACCGATACAATATATTTTTATTTTTTGGTTACTTGCATTTTTTAATGCGTTTTTATATTTTGATAAACCTGCATCTATATTATGTCCGTATTTTTTATAGGGCAATTGATTTTGAATTGATTCTGTTGGTAGTTTGGTGTTGTTTGATGAATTGTTCTTTATTGATGAACTTACAAAAATCATGGCACAAGATATAGATATGACAGAAATAATGATTAATAATTTTTCTCGCATGTTGGTACTCCTTTATAGATTTTTAATATTTTTCTTTCGTATACTTTAAACTATGGGAATTATATTAAAGTTACTTAATTAATAAACTTCACATGGAGTTAAGGATCACTTGATGTATTTTAATATATGTAAAAGTGATACATTACATACATTAGAAAGAGTGGACTTGTTTGTTTATTAATACTACAGAGCAAATGTGACAAAGAATTTTTACATGATTTTTTGAAACATATTTATATGATAAACCTAAAAAGTCTTCCAAATTAGAAGACTTTTTGTAGTTTATTAATGCTTAAATCTACATATATTTTGTGGTGTATTTTGAGCTATCGGAAATTCATATCCAGGATATTTCACAACAGGTGTTGTTTCCTTATTGATAGAATTCAAAAAATCAGTTGGTAAATTCAAACAAGACTGTACAACTTCATTCGGTGTCATTGCTAACCACTGAGCAAGAGAGACATCAGAATAATGGTCGCTTTTAAACCACTCTAAATATACTAGTTTTTCTTTACTGATATTTTGAATATAGTGAAACCCTCCAACAGGAACATATCCTACATCACCAGCTCGATAATTGAAAGTACGTGCTTTAGAGCCAGGCATAAATACGGTCATGCGGGCTTCACCAGAAATATAGTACTGGAACTCATCATTATTAGTGTGCCAGTGAATTTCACGCATTCCTCCGGGTTCAACTTCAACTAACTCAGTAGCAACTGTTTTACATACAGGAAAGTTTTTAGAATCCAGAATACGTATTGAGCCACCAGAGGATTTAATTGGTTTCACATTAATAAGTTCATGCTTAAATGAGAGGGGAACTTTTCCGTAAGGAGATTTTACCTCTTGACTTTCTAAATTTTGTGGTTCTTCGCCATAAGTAATATAAACTTCTTCTTTAGGAATAGAATTGAACACGCTTTCTGGAGCACCAAAATTTGCAGATAGAACATCCATAGGAATATGAGCAAATAGATCTGAAATTGAAAATGTATTTGTTTCAGAAAAATCCCCTTTATCAAATAAAAGTAAAAATTCACATCCATTATCTAATCCTTGAATAGAATGTGGAATATTCGCAGGAAATAACCAGCCTTCCCCCGGATGTACGTCTGCAATAAAGTTTCTGCCTAGTCCATCTACAGCAGTAATACGTGCATTTCCTACAAGCATATACGCCCACTCTGCCTGTAGATGGCTGTGCATTTCTCGAACTCCAGGTGCAAGACACATGTTAACAAGAGCGAAAGTAGTAGAAATAGGAAGTTCTCTTTCAGTGATTTCTCTTGACCATCCACCAGGATTAATTCTCATGTGTGTATCGGCAAAAGAAAATTTTAAATTTGGCATCAAGCCGTAGTCGGTGGCTGGAGGTACTAACATGTCTGTATTTTGGCCATCCCTCATAATATCCCTTGGACCAAGGTCTTTTGCACCTGCTCCGTCACTTCTTATTGGTTCCGGTATTGTTGAATTCTTTAACTCATCTAATTTTTTTTGCATTTTTTTATCAGTAGTTATATTCATAATTATCCTCCAAAAAAATATTAAAATTCATTTTAATAATATAGTTTGCCTAGCTTATGAATATTATACTTTGCTCTTGAAAATGAAAGATTTGGTACTAAAAATTTTACGGTATAAAAACAAAGCTAAAAAGGTTAGATTTTTAGCTTTGATTGGATCATAATTAAAAGAATCAGTAGATTGGGACGGATTTTTCCATCCCTTTTCATTGAATTGTAATAGAGTTATTTTAATAATTTGTTTTCATAAGCTTCCACCATTTTTTTTACCATATTACCGCCTGTTGGTCCAGCTAGAGCTCCAATTTCTTTTGAAGGTAAATCTGCAACATACTTTTTATTTAAATCTATACCTAATTCATTAGCTGTTTCTATTTTAAGTTCGTCTAATCCTTTTTTTGCGCCTGGAACTAAAGGTTTGTTTGACATAATTAATTCCTCCTTCTATTTGTTAGTGTTATATAATTTATTGATATTTTAATTTATGTAGTTTTAAAGGAAGTAATCTAGAAAATTGCAGGCAATATTTAAATTAATTCTTAAAAATGGAATTAATTTAAACAAGACAAAATAAATCATTTTTTACATGTTTAAAATATATTGGTAAAAATATGTTTAAGATTCTAAAGCTTTTAAATATAAATATTAAATTCCCAAAAATAAATTTCATTGTACTATTGAAATTATGAAATTTTAATAGTATAATATTGATTGTTCTGTTATAGTGTTTAATTTTAAATTAAATATATAATTTGTTTTCATGAGTAAATTCTGTGGAGAGATGTCCGAGTGGTTGAAGGAGCACGCCTGGAAAGCGTGTGTAGGGGAAACTCTACCGGGGGTTCGAATCCCCCTCTCTCCGCCATTTTAACTTTGTCGTGCTAGATGGGGAGTTAGCGGTGCCCTGTAACCTGCAATCCGCTATAGCGGGGTTGAATTCCTAGCTTAGACTTTAAAATGTGAGGCCTGCCCCATAAAAGTGGCGTTGAGAGCTGGGTCCCACGCAACGGAAACTCATGAACCCCGTCAGGTCCGGAAGGAAGCAGCGGTAAGTGAATATTTTTGTGTGCCGTGGATAAACCTGGTTTGAGTTAACTGTATGGGTAACGCTTGTATTTTATTAGACGAGGCTAGGTGCACGACTTTAATAATTTGCATTTAAAAGATACCATAAAGGTGTCTTTTTTAGTATATAAAATTATATGATTTATAATAATAAGAAGGTGATGGCATGTCTTATACTGCACTATATAGAGAGTGGAGACCTAAGTGTTTTTCGGATGTAGTAGGACAAAATCATATAACAATTACATTGAGAAATCAAATAATAAACAATAGAGTAGCTCATGCATATTTATTTTCAGGAACAAGAGGTACGGGAAAGACTTCCATGGCAAAAATTCTGGCAAAAGCAGTAAATTGTTTAAATATTCAACATGGAGAACCTTGCAATGAATGTGAAATGTGTAAAAAGATAAATCAAGGCATTTCTATGGATGTGATTGAGATGGATACTGCTTCTAAAAGACGACTTGAAGATATAAAGGATGTAATAGAAAATGTAAAATATCCTCCACAGGAAGGCAAGTATAAAGTTTATATAATGGATGAAGTACATATGCTTACTCAAGAGGCAGTAAATGCATTTTTAAAGACTTTGGAGGAACCTCCCCTAAACGTAATATTTATACTTGCTACTACTGATCCACAAAAGCTTCCTGTAACTATACTTTCCAGGTGCCAGAAATTTGGTTTTAGAAGAATAAAAAGCTTAGAAATATTTGAAAGACTTAGGAATATAGTCAAAGAAGAAGGCATTTTTGCAGATGATAGGAGCTTAAATTTAATATCCAGAATATGTGATGGAGCTATGAGAGATGCGTTAAGTGTGCTTGATCAGGCAATATCCATGGGAAATGGGAAAGTTGAATATCATAATGTAATTGATATGCTGGGTTTAGTTACAAACGAGAATTTATTTCGTCTTACAGATAGTATAATAGAGAAAAATATAGAATTATCTATGCGAGTAATTGATGATATAGTTTTAAGTGGAAAAGATATATACAATTTTATTAAAGATATGATAGTACATTTAAGAAACCTACTAATGGTAAAGGTATCTAATAATCCAGAAGATGTTCTAGATATATCAGAAGAGAATATAGAACTTTTAAAAGAACAGGCCCAGAAAATACGTGTAGAGGAAATAATGAGGGATATAAGAATATTTCAAGATTCTCAGGAACAGTCCAAATGGGTTAAACAAAGTAGAATTTATTTGGAACTTTCAGTAATAAAAATGTGTAAAATAGAATATGATACGTCCAAAGAAATAATACTTGCCAGGTTAAATAAGTTGGAAGAAGCTTTTAAACAAGGTGGAACTAAGGTTTTTACTGAAAGAACACCTCCTAAAATGTTGAAAACAAATGAAAGAGTAATTGAAGAAAGAGATGTAAGTGATGAAGGTATTAATTATGATAGGGTAAAAAAAAGTCTAGCAAATAACGAGACACAATCTATAATAGAAGAGAATGTATATTCAAAAATTACTTTAGATGTGGTAAAGAAGAGATGGAAGGATGTACTTGAATTATTTAAAAGTAGACATTATATGGTATTATTTGCTGCACTTACTACAGGTCAAATAGTAAAATGCGAAAAAGGCATAATAACTATAGAGTATGGCAAAGATTATGCTTTCCACAAACAAAGATTGGAGAAAGAAGAAAACAAGAGAATAGTTGAACAAATTTTTTCCGAAATACTGAAAGAAAAAGTTAATGTTATATATACAGTAGAAAGCCAGATTCAGGATATTTGCCCTTCCAAGGAGCAGATATTAAAGGATACTTTTGGAGAAGATATAGTAGAAATACTTGATGAATAAGATATAAAACTATAAACAGGAGTTTATAAAAATATGATATAATTAAATGGATAATTAGTTAATTGAGGAGGAAATATGCTATGGCAAAAGGAGGATTCCCTGGTTTCGGTGGCGGGGGAAACATGAATAATTTAATGAAACAGGCCCAAAAGTTTCAAAAACAAATGGAGGATATGCAATCAGATCTTGAAAATAAAGAGTTTTCTGCCACTGCCGGTGGAGAAGCTGTAAAGGTAGTAGTAAATGGAAAGAAACAAATAGTAAGTATACAGATTAAACCAGAGGTTGTTGATCCAGATGATGTGGAAATGCTTCAAGACCTGGTATTAACTGCATGTAACCAGGCACTAAAGAATGCAGAAGAGCAAACTGCAGCTGAAATGAAAAAATTAACTGGTGGACTTAATATTCCAGGAATTTTTTAAAATTATAAGCCCCATCTTTATAGATGGGGTTTTACATTGAGGTGAGATTATGGATTTTTATCCTGTTGCTATTGAAAAATTAATAGAAGAATTTGCAAAACTCCCAGGAATAGGACATAAAACGGCTCAAAGGCTCACACTTTATGTGCTGAATTTGCCTGGGGATGAAGTAAGAGAATTTGCAAAGGCTCTGATTAAAGCAAGAGATACCATAAAATACTGTTCTGTTTGTGGTAACTTTACAGACTCTGATCCTTGTGCCATATGCTCAAATCCTAATAGAGATAAGAGTACAATTTGTGTAATTGAAGAACCTAAAGATATAATGTCCATGGAAAAAATAAAAGAATATAATGGAGTTTATCATGTGTTACATGGCAATATATCCCCCATGGCAGGAAGAGGACCAGAAGATATAAAACTTAGAGAACTTATAAAAAGAATAAATGGGGATGTAAGAGAAGTTATAGTTGCTACTAACCCAAATGTAGAAGGGGAAGCAACAGCTATGTACATATCTAAAATATTAAAGCCTCTTGAAGTAAAAGTAACTAGAATTGCTCATGGCATTCCAGTAGGAGGAAATTTAGAATATGCAGATGAAGTTACGCTGCTAAAGGCATTAGAAGGTAGAACAGAAATATAAGTAGGGTTTGTATATTATAAATGATTTATGTGAATCATTTAGATAATATATAAATTTTAGGAGGGCTTATGTTCTATGAACAAATATAGTATAGTAAAGCATTTGCTTATGAAAAATTCAAAATATACACCAAAACAGAAAAAGCTGTTAAAGGATATAGAGAAAGCTAGAGAAGAACTGGAAAGGTGTAGAATATATTTTGATGCTGTAAAAGATCCTCATTTAGTAGATTATGCCATATATATGGAAGAGGCAACTAAGGCAAGATATATGTATTTACTAAATGAAATGAAAAAGAGTAGAATTGAGTTAGATGATAAGAATGTATTTGAAAATTTAAGTCATAATAGAAAATCATCTTAAAAAAATAAAAATTTTACGCTTATTTCTTTTGTATTAATATTTTTTTACTGGTAGAATATAAATTAAGTATAGTTATAGTATATAATTTTTACTTATACCAATAGGAGTTATTTATAGGAGGGATAAGCATTATGTTTGAATATATAGGGTATTTTTTAATTGCCATACTGGGGTTATATGTTCTGGTAAAAGTGTTTTCATGGCCTATAAAAATATTATTTAGACTCATTATAAATGCAGTACTTGGTGTAGTGCTTTTAATAATAGTAAATTTAATAGGAAACTATTTTGGATTTAGTATAGGAATTAATGCTATTACCGCACTTATTGCAGGTTTTCTTGGAATACCTGGAGTAATATTTCTTATAATATTTAAATTATTTCTTTGAAATTTTTATTTTAAAAAAGCTTCATCGTTTTATAACTTTATAGATGAAGCTTTTTTTATTATCTGAAAAAAATATTAGTTAAACTAGGAAATAGTTTAAACAAAGTATTTATTCATAAAAATATAACAAAAATAAATTACATGTTATATGCAAGAATCTGGTATGATCTAAGTAAAGAGACTAAAGTTAGTTTTACTGGAGTTGATATGTTGATATTCAATAAAAATATAGTAAAAGCTAAATTTATTAGTAGACCTAATAGGTTTAAAGCTCATGTAAATTTTAATAATTCAGAATTGATAGTTCATGTGCCTAACACTGGAAGATGTAAAGAAATACTTGTACCGGACTCAACGGTGATTTTAAGAGAAGAAAATGGTCCACATAGAAAAACAAAGTATGATTTGATAGCAGCATATAAAGGAAATAGATTAATAAATATAGATTCGCAAATTCCCAATAAAGTTGTAGAAGAGGCTTTAAATAATAAAGGAATAAGTTATTTTAAACACTATGAAAAAATAGAAAGGGAAAAGACTTTTGGAAATAGCAGATTTGATTTAAGGCTGTTAGGTAAAGAAAATGAAAAATGTTATATTGAGGTAAAGGGAGTTACTTTTGAAGAAAAAGGAGTTGCCATGTTCCCAGATGCCCCTACAGAAAGGGGAAGAAAACATTTATTAGAATTAGTAGAAGTAAAAAAATCTGGAATGGAAGCTGCGGTTTTATTTCTAATTCAAATGCAGGGGATTAAATATTTTAGACCTTATGATGAAATGGATAAAAAGTTTGGTGAAGCGTTGAGATATGCAAAAGAAAATTGTGTAAAAGTTTTTGCTTACAATTGTGATGTAGGTGAGAATTTTATAGTTTTAAAGCATGAAGTAACGGTACAATTATAGGTAGATTTTATAATATATATTAAATTTATTTTTTAATTCTGTATATATGCTTTATAATATTAATATATTAATGTTTAATAATATGACACAAAGTTTTATTAAAATTAAAAGGGGGTGTAGCTGCTTTTATAGCAGCATGTTTATGAAATTTGTATATTGTCCAATATGTGGAGGAAGGTTAGAAGAAAAGTATAGTTGGGATGAAGGAGGAGTGCCGTATTGTCCTAAAGATAATATAATGTATTTTGACACTCCTAAACCGTGTATAATGGTGGCAGTAGTAAAAGGGAATTATATATTATTATTAAAGCAAAGTTATATATTTAAAAGTTGTAAAGTTTTGTTAGCAGGATATGTTACAAATGGTGAAACTGTAGAAGAAACTGTTCATAGAGAGGTATTTGAAGAGTCGGGATTAAAAATAAAAGATTTAAAATATTTGGGAAGTGAATATGTTATTAATAATAAGAAGGAAATATTAATGCTTACATTTATGGCCAACTATAGTAATGGATATATAAAAAAATCTGCTGAAGTAGAAGAAGTACAGTGGGTCCATATAGATGATGCTTTAAATCAAATGAAAGAAGATGAAATTGGTAAGAGGATAGTAAAGAAGGTTTTAAAGGAAATAGGGTATGCTGAAAAAGAGGTACCATGCGATTGATTTTTTATTTTTAATAAAAGGAATTATAAAATAAATAATATATTGACAGTGTATAGGGTTTAATAAAGATAGCAATTAGAAATTTCACAAGTTTAGGAGATTATTAATACTGCAAATAGGCTAACGATTTGAAGGATGAAAAAGGAGGAAAAAATGTGGCTAAATATATACCTGAGATAAAAGGGATCCCTATAAGGCACATGATTAAGGTACCTGAGGTTATCAGAGAAGCAAGTGGTATAAGGATATTCGGTAAAAGACTGAAGTCTTTCTTATTTACTACAGATGTAGCAGTTATAAGAAATAGTAATGCAGATGCAGTCATTGCAGTATATCCATTTACACCTCAGCCTCTTATAACTCAAGCAATTCTTTTATCAGCAGATATACCCGTATTTTGTGGGGTTGGCGGAAGAGCTGTAGCAGGAAGAAGAGTTGTAAATTTAGCCTTAGATGCAGAATTTAAAGGGGCTATGGGAGTTGTTCTAAATAGCCCTACTCCAAATAAAGTTATACGACAAGTAAGAGCTACTATAGATATACCTATAATAGTAACTGTAGTATCAGAGTATGAAAATGTAAAAGAAAGGGTAGAATCAGGAGCTACTATAATAAATGTGTCGGGTGCTAAAAAAACCTCTAATATAGTAAAAAAGATCAGAGAAGAGTATCCTAGTTTTCCCATAATAGCCACGGGAGGTCCAACAGAAAAAAGCATAAAAGATACTATTTTAGCCGGAGCTAATGCAATAGCATTTACTCCACCTACATCAGCTGAAATTTTAAGCAAGATTATGGTTTATAATAGAGAAAAATATGCAAGGAGAAAGCAGGAGTAAAGAATTTACTAAAATAGAAATATATCATATAGAGAGGAGTAACTTCTTTTATATTTTATAAATTTAATATATAAATTTAATAAATGTAAAAGTTAGAGTTGTTAAGGTATGAAAGGTGTTTTATATTATTTTAGCGGTACGGGAAATACTAAATGGGTAGCAGATAGATTTAAGGAAAACTTTAAATCTTATAATATAGATATAGATTTAGTAGATATGCAGCATTTAGAAGATAAACAGCTTAAAAAATGCGATTTTGTAATTATAGGTTCCCCGGTTTATGTAGAATTTCCACCTAAAATTGTAAAGGATTTTTTAAATAAACTTGATTTTTTAAAAGAAGGTAAAAGAGTTATAATATATTCTACACAAGCATCTGCATCATCTTCAGTACCTTACTCTATAGCAAAATGTTTGAAGAAAAGAGGGTATCTCATCTCAGTGCAAGTTAGTATAAAGATGCCGAATAACTATTATTTTTTTATAGGTAAAAAACCTAGCAAAGATGAAGTGAACAACTTGCTAATGAAAGCTGATGAAAAGGTTAAACACTCCATAGAAAATTTTGTAAAGAATAAAAAAATTAAAGAAAATACTTTTTTTGTTAGACTTGAATTTAACAAGATAGCTCATAATATATTCAAAAGTGTAATTCCCAGATTATCTAAAAACATAAATTCTACAAAGGATTGTGATAAATGTGGATTATGTTTAAGAAATTGTCCTCAGGGAAATATAACATTTGAAGGAGGACGTGCGATTTTTCATAGTAAATGTATTTTATGTCTTAGATGTATACATATATGTCCAATAAACGCTATAAGGTATAAAAATAAAAAAATAGATCAAACCCAAAAAAATATAATAAAAGTATTAGATTTAAATAAATAAAAATTTTCAATTTGGAGAATAATAAGCTTATAATATTTTTTGGGAGTGAGTTTTATGTTTCCTTTACAGGATAAAATGATTGTTGCGGAAAATTGTAAAGAGTACAGAGCTAAAAATTATATGTTTAGTCTTCAGGCCAGTTATATTTCAAACAATTGTAGTAATTGTACCAATTTTTGCAATAACAGATGTAGTAAAAATTTATTTCATAAAATTGGAGAGATGATAAGTGTTAATTAAAACATAACTATATTATGTTTAAGTATAATTTTATAGGCATAGTAGAATTTAAAATATATTGTAAAAATTATAATTAATTTTTAAATAAGTATTGACATATATCAGATTAGAACATATAATAAATAACAAATCTTAAAAAATTAATGAATTAAATATTATTCTATGAAGAGAATAGTAACATAAGTTCAGGTAAAAGAGAGTCAGTGGTTGGTGAAAACTGGTACCTATGCTTTTGTGAATCCACCTTGGAGGATTATTATGATGAATAATACGGAAAAACCGTTATTTTAATTGAGAGGGTTATACTTTTGTATAATCAATAAGGGTGGTAACGCGAGCCAATCGTCCCTAAAGGGATTTGATTGGCTTTTTTATATTATAATCTCTAATAAATACAGATATTTTATATAGTTATCATTATTATAAATTGGTGTGTTTGTTTGAAATTTAAAGGTAGCTTAAAAATTAAATATTATCCCATGAAGAGAATAGTAACGTAAGTTCAGGTAAAAGAGAGTCAGTGGTTGGTGAAAACTGATACCCGTACTTCGGTGAATCCACCTTGGAGGATTATTATGATGAATAATACGGAAGACCGTTATTTTTAATGAGAGAATTATACTTTTATGTATAATTAATGAGGGTGGCAACGCGAGTCAATCGTCCCTAAGGGGATTGTTGGCTCTTTTGTTTTATATATTAATAATTTTATTGGTATATTTTAATAATTATTTATAGTATTCATTTAAGCAATTACGTAAATTTATGGAGGTACAAGTATGCATAAAAAATTGTTTATCCCAGGACCGGTGGAAGTAAAAGAGGATGTACTTGAAAAAATGGCTGAACCTATGATAGGTCATAGAAGTAAAGAAGCTTCAGAATTACAGAAGAGAATTAGTGATAAATTGAGAATTTTGTTTAACACAAAAGAGGAAATTTTATTATCAACTAGTTCAGGAAGTGGACTTATGGAAGGGGCTGTAAGAACCTGTACAGCAAAAAGAGCTGCAGTTTTTTCAATAGGAGCATTTGGCAAAAGATGGTATGAAATGGCTAAAAATAATAACGTGCCAGCTGACTTATATGAAGTAGAATGGGGAAAAGCTTTAGATATAGAAAAAATTCGCGAAGCATTAGATTCCAATAAATATGATGTGATTTGTATAACTCACAATGAAACTTCAACTGGAGTAATGAATCCCTTAAAAGAAATATCTGAAGTTGTAAAGAAATATCCAGAGGTTGTATGGTGCTTAGATACAGTGAGTTCTATGGGAGGTACTAAGATAGAAGTAGATGAACTTGGTGTGGATATATGTTTAACATCTAGTCAGAAGGCTTTGGGACTTCCTCCAGGAATAGCAGCTTGTTCCTTTTCAAAAAAAGCAGTAGAAAGAGCAAAAACAGTAGAATTTAGAGGATATTATTTAGATTTACTTTCACTTTATGAGTATATACAGAAAAAAAATTACCAATATCCTTCAACACCTTCTATTTCACATATGTTTGCTATGGATTATCAATTGGATAAAATATTAAAAGAAGGATTGGAAAATAGATATAAAAGACATTTAGAGATGGCGGAATATGTTAGAAACTGGGCTAGAGAATATTTCGAATTATTTGGGGATGAAAGATATCTTTCGAATACCCTTACTAATATAACTAATACTAGAAACACAAATATAGCTCAATTGAATAAAGAACTAGGCGAGAGAGGATTTCAGATTTCTAATGGTTATGGAAAGTTAAAAGAAAAGACGTTTAGAATAGCTCATATGGCGGATTGCAATATTTCAGATATAAAAGAACTTTTAGAAAATATTAATGATATATTGAAATTGTAGATTTGGAGGTTTTAATAATGGTAAAAATATTAGTTAGTGATGGAATGGATAAAGAAGCTTTAAATAAACTTGTAGAGGATGGCTATGAGGTTTTAGATAAACATTTTGAAGAAGAAGAATTGAAACAAAGAATAAAAGACTTTGATGTAATAATAATAAGGTCTGCTACCAAAATCAGAAGACCACTTATAGACGCAGCTAAAAATGGAAAACTAAAACTTATAATAAGAGGTGGAGTTGGAGTAGACAATATTGATGTAGACTATGCACTTCAAAATGGAATAGCAGTTAAAAATACTCCAAACGCCAGTGCTGCTTCAGTGGCAGAGTTGACTTTAGCGCATATGTTTGCTGTATCAAGGTATGTAAATATATCTAATGTAACTATGAGAAATAAGGAATGGCACAAAAATGAATACAAAGGAGTAGAATTGTATGGCAAAACATTAGGTATTATAGGTTTTGGAAGGATTGCAAAAGAAGTTGCCAAAAGAGCAAACGCATTAGGTATGAAAATAATATATACCGATAAGCTTGGAATGGCAAAAGGATACGGCAATTATGAGTTTTGCGAATTTAAAGATTTATTAAAGAGAGCAGATTATATAACATTTCATGTTCCATTTAATAAAAATCAGAAAGCTTTAATAGGTCAGGAAGAATTTAATATTATGAAAGATGGAGTATATATAATAAATTGTGCAAGAGGTGGAGTAATAGACGAGAAAGCCTTAATAAATGCATTGGATTGTGGCAAAGTCGCAGGTGCTGGAATTGATGTGTTTGAAAATGAACCTAGCCCTTGTGAGGAACTTCTAAATAATGATAGGGTATCTGCAACGCCACATATAGGTGCGTCAACTTGTGAAGCTCAAAAAAGAATAGGTATGGAAATAGTAAATATAGTTGAACAATATTATATGAATAAAGATCTAATTAATGTAGTTAATGCGTGAGGAGAAATAAGATGGTAACTTTAAAGGCATTTAAAGCAATAAGACCTAGAGAAGATATAGTTCAAAAGGTTGCTGAACTTCCCTATGATGTTATGAGTAGTGAAGAGGCAAAAAAAATTGCAAAAGACAATAATTATTCCTTTCTACATGTAGATAAAGCAGAAATTGATTTATCAGAAAATGTAGATTTGTACGATAAAGAAGTATATATAAAAGCTAATGAAAATTTACAAAACATGATAGATAATAAGGTACTAATACAAGACAAAAAAGAAAATCTTTATATTTATAGGCTGACTATAAATGGAAAAAGCCAGACAGGTATAGTAGGGTGCACTTCCATAGATGACTATATTAATAATAAAATAAAAAAGCACGAATATACAAGGAAAGATAAAGAACAAGACAGGATAAATCATGTGGATGTCTGTGATGCCAATACAGGACCTATTTTTTTAACTTATAAGTATGATGATAAGATCAGTAGTTTAGTAAATGTGTGGGTTGAGAAAAAGCCAGTTTATGATTTTATAGCTGGAGATGGGGTTAGAAATACTGTATGGGTTGTAGATGATGATAAAATAATAAATGATATCTGTACTTTGTTTAAAAGTATAGATAGTTTATATATAGCTGACGGTCATCATAGAGCAGCTTCTGCAGTAAAAGTGGGACTTAAGAGAAGAAAAGAAAATCCAAATTATTTAGGTAATGAGGAATTCAATTTTTTTCTATCCGTACTTTTCCCACATTCAGATTTAAATATTATAGATTATAATAGAGTTGTTAAGGACTTAAATGGCCTTTCTACTGAAGAATATATGACTGAAATCTCTAAAAAATTTGATATAAGTATGTGCGAAGAACAGGCTCCATACAAGCCTTGTTGTAAATATACTTACGGAATGTATTTAAATAAGAAATGGTATAAACTTACAGTAAAACAGGGAACTTACGATGCTGATGATCTTGTTGGGAAATTAGATGTATCTGTCCTTCAAAATAATTTATTAGGTCCAGTTTTAGGTATAGAAGACCCACGTACAGACCATAGAATTGATTTTGTAGGTGGAATAAGAGGACTTAAGGAGTTAGAAAATAGAATAGATAAACAAAATGTAGGTGTTGCATTTTCTATGTATCCAACTACATTAGAAGATTTAATGAGTATTTCAGATGCTGGAAAAGTGATGCCTCCTAAATCTACATGGTTTGAACCTAAACTTAGAAGTGGCTTATTTATCCACAAGTTGAAATAAGTATTTAAATTGATATTTTAATAAGGTATTCTGATTAAAATACCTTAAAAAACAATAAATAAAGTTAGCATAGGTCTATTTTATTTTAGAATATTATGGAATAGATTTCTTCAAAAAGGATGTTACATAGGCCTTTGTTTAAAAATTATGATGCAAAGTATACTAAATGTGGTAATTAATTATTGTTTTTAAAGTATGTAACTAAAAGATATAAAAGTTTATTTTAAAAAATAAGCTTTTATATCTTTTAGTATTTGTGAGAATATTTTTTGTATAAGATCAATTAGTTTGGAGCGTATTATTTCAATACTATATAACATTTTTAAAAATGAAATTTAGATATATATTTACAAGTATATATCTTATATGTAAGATCTTGAAGTTGCAGTTTGCATAAACATATCCTTGCGTGTCTTTATATAAGAAACCTAAAAATAGATAGAATATATAAGAAATAATGAAGTAAACTTATGATTTTCATTGGAGAAAAAATTTTAGCATATAAACCTGTGATATAATAGCTTTCGTTGTCTTAAAGTTGTTTAGAAATTAGGTAACCAACAAAATTTATTAATATAAAAAAATTGATAAAAAATGTTGACAAAGATAATTTGAGATGATATACTATAAAAGCTGCTTGAGTGAACAGCAGTTAACAAAGTTAATATAATGATCCTTGAAAATTAAACAGAATAAAGAATATAGGTAAACTTATTTATAAGAATAAACCAGCAATTCTTTTGAGCTGCGAAAGCAGTAAAGAAAGTAATTTCGTAATGAAAGAAATGAGTCAAATAAACTTTTAAATTAAGAGTTTGATCCTGGCTCAGGACGAACGCTGGCGGCGTGCCTAACACATGCAAGTCGAGCGAAGAAACCCCTTCGGGGGTGGATTAGCGGCGGACGGGTGAGTAACACGTGGGTAACCTACCTCAAAGAGGGGGATAGCCTCCCGAAAGGGAGATTAATACCGCATAAAAGGTGAATACCGCATGGTAAATACCTTAAAGGAGAAATCCGCTTTGAGATGGGCCCGCGGCGCATTAGCTAGTTGGAGGGATAAAAGCCCCCCAAGGCGACGATGCGTAGCCGACCTG
>NZ_JBJHZX010000025.1:0-81165 GCF_045310515.1 Candidatus Clostridium eludens
TCAGTGTGCGAGTAGCACAGCCAGTAACATGCCCTTATAGGGCTGAGCAAACCACCCGTTTTACGGGTGGTGATGATATTTAAAATAAGTGTATTTTTAAGGGTTATAAGTAAAATTTAACTATTAGCTTAATAAAAACTGTAAATTCTAAACTATGAATTGTAAATTACAAGCTGTAATTGCGAAATGTGAACTGTGAATTGTGAATTGTATATGTGTATTGTAAAAAAGGAGGATTTTTATGACAAAGAAAATATATATATTTGATACTACCTTAAGGGATGGAGAACAAACACCTAAAGTGAGCCTGAATATAAATGATAAACTTACCATTGCAAAGCAACTTCAAAAATTGTCCGTAGATGTTATAGAAGCTGGATTTCCTAAAGCTTCAGAGGGAGATTTTAAAGCGGTTAAAGCTATTGCTGAAAATATACAGGGACCCGTCATAGTGGGACTTGCAAGGGCTGAAAAAGGAGATATAGATTGTGCCTGGGAAGCTCTTAAAGGTTCCGCAAAACCTAGAATTCACGTTTTTCTTGCCACATCGGATATTCATATGGAGCATAAATTGAAAATGAAACCAGAAGAGGTTTTAAAAAGGGCAGCAGACATGGTAAGGTATGCTAAAAGTTTATGTCCTAGTATAGAATTTTCACCAGAGGATGCCACAAGAACCAGGCCAGAATTTTTGTATAAAGTTTTAGAAGCTGTTATAGAAGCAGGAGCAGATGTAGTAAATATACCAGATACAGTAGGGTATACTACTCCAGGAGAATATGGTGTATTTATTAAAGGAATTAAAGAAAATGTAAAGAACATTGATAATGCAATTATAAGTGTGCACTGCCACAATGATTTAGGCCTTGCTGTAGCAAATTCTCTGGAAGCTATTGGGAATGGAGCGCAGCAAGTTGAATGTGCAGTAAATGGCCTGGGAGAGAGGGCAGGAAATGCTGCTTTAGAGGAAATAGTAATGGCCATTAGTACTAGAGCAGATACTTTTAACTGTCATACAGATATTGTAACAGAAGAGATAACTAAAACTAGCGGTCTTGTAAGTCATATAACCGGTATGCAGGTTCAAGGAAATAAGGCAATAGTGGGAGCTAATGCTTTTGCCCATGAATCAGGTATACATCAGCATGGGGTATTAAACTGTAGAGAAACCTATGAAATTATGACTCCAGAGTCTGTGGGATTAAAGCAAAATTTTATAGTTCTTGGTAAACATTCTGGAAGACATGCTTTTGTAGAGCATTTACATGAACTAGGATATTCAGATTTAGATAAAGATAAAATAGATGAGATTTTTAAAAAATTTAAAGAGCTGGCAGATAAGAAGAAACATGTGTCAGATGAGGATATAGAAAGCCTTGTAAAAAATGAAATATTTCATGTGCCAGAAGTGTTCAAATTAAAGTATTATCAAGTTTTTACAGGAAATACCGTAGCATCCACATCTACTGTAGAAATTCAATGTGAGGGAAAAAATATAAGAGAAGCTTCCTGTGGAGATGGACCTGTAGATGCTACATTTAAAGCTATTGAAAAGGCTACAGGTATAGATGTAACCTTAAATGATTATTTTATAAAAGCAGTGGGAAGTGGGAAAGATGCACTAGGAGAAGTTACCGTAAGAATTGAGAAGGAAGGAAAAATATTTTCCGCCAAAGGGGTAAGTACAGATATTGTGGAAGCCAGCAGTATAGCTTTTATAAATGCTGTAAATAAATTGTACTATGCAAACAATTCAAAGGATTTACAAAAGACTTCAATAATGAACAATTAATATAAAATTTTGATAGGAGTGATTTACATGGGAATGACCATGACGCAAAAAATACTAGCTTCTCATGCAGGGATAGATAGTGTAAAAGCAGGACAATTAATAAAAGTAAAATTGGATTTAGTACTTGGAAATGATATAACTACCCCGGTAGCTATAAATGAATTTAATAAGATTGGAAGCCAGAAAGTTTTTCACAAAGACAAAGTAGCTATTGTTCCAGATCATTTTACTCCTAATAAGGACATAAAATCGGCAGAGCAGTGCAAGTGTGTAAGGGAATTTGCCAGAGACATGGATATCAAAAATTATTTTGAAATTGGTCAGATGGGAATTGAGCATGCACTGATTCCTGAAAAAGGATTGGCTGTATGCGGAGATGTAATAATAGGGGCAGACTCACACACCTGTACTTATGGTGCTTTAGGGGCTTTTTCCACAGGAGTGGGAAGTACAGATATGGCTGCAGGAATGGCCACTGGAGAAGCCTGGTTTAAAGTGCCTGAAGTTATAAAATTTGTATTAAAGGGAAAATTAAGTCCCTGGGTAAGTGGAAAAGATATTATTCTCCATATTATTGGAATGATAGGAGTAGATGGAGCTCTTTATAACTCTATGGAATTTACAGGAGAAGGGGTAAAAGAATTATCTATGGATGATCGATTTACCATATCTAACATGGCTATTGAGGCAGGGGCCAAAAATGGAATTTTTCCAGTAGATGAGAAGACTATAGAGTATGTAAAAGAACACTCAAATAAAAGTTATACTGTATATGAAGCAGATGAGGACGCAGAATATAAGAAAGTTATAGAAATAGATTTATCTAAAATTCGTCCTACAGTAGCATTTCCGCATATACCTGAAAACACTAGAACTATTGATGAGGTTGGAGATGTAAAAATAGATCAGGTGGTTATAGGATCCTGTACCAATGGAAGAATTGGGGATCTTAGAGCTGCAGCTAAAATTCTGAAAGGAAAAAAGGTGAATTCTAATGTAAGGACCATTATATTCCCTGCAACGCAAAAGATATATCTTCAAGCCATGAAAGAAGGACTTTTAGAAATATTCATAGAGGCAGGAGCTGTGGTAAGCACACCTACTTGCGGCCCATGTCTTGGAGGACATATGGGCATACTGGCAAAGGGAGAAAGAGCTGTAGCCACTACAAATAGAAATTTTATAGGAAGAATGGGACATGTAGAAAGTGAAGTCTATTTAGCAAGTCCAGCAGTAGCAGCAGCTTCTGCTGTAACAGGAAAGATTTCATCACCAGAGGAGGTAGTAAAGTAAAATGATAAAGGGAAAAACTATTAAATATGGAGACAATATTGATACAGATGTTATAATTCCAGCTAGATATTTAAATACCAGTGATGAAAAGGAACTTGCTTCTCACTGTATGGAAGATTTAGATAAAGATTTTTTAAAGAAGATAAATAAAGGAGATGTAATTATAGCAGGTAAAAATTTTGGATGTGGTTCTTCAAGAGAACATGCCCCTATAGCTATTAAGGCAGCGGGAATTAGCTGTGTAATAGCAGAAACTTTTGCCAGAATATTTTTTAGAAATTCTATAAATATTGGGCTTCCTATAATGGAATGTGAAGAAGCCGCAAGGGATATAGAAGAAAAGGATGAAATATCTATAGATGTAAATTCAGGAGTAATTACAAATATAACCAAAAATAAAACCTATAAGGCATCACCTTTTCCTGAATTTATGCAAAAAATAATAGAATCCCAGGGACTTATAGGTTATATAAAAAAAGAGGTGGAAAACAAGTGAAAATAGCTATTATACCAGGAGATGGAGTTGGAAGAGAGATAATTGTACAGGGAAAGAAAGTTTTAAAAGCTGTGGCTGATAAGTATAAATTTGATTTCCAATATGAAGAGGTACTTCTAGGGGGCAGTGCAGTAGATGAAAAGGGAACTCCTCTGCCAGATGATACTGTAGAAGTTTGTAAAAATAGTGATGCAGTACTTTTGGGAGCAGTAGGGGGACCTAAATGGGACAAATTACCGGGGAATTTACGACCTGAAGCGGGGCTGTTAGGTATAAGAAAAGCTTTGGGAGTGTTTGCAAATCTAAGGCCAGCTATATTATTTTCTGAACTTAAGTCTGCCTCAAATTTAAAGCCGGAGGTACTGGGAGAAGGACTTAATATAATGATAGTTAGAGAGTTAACTGGAGGGGCATATTTTGGAGAAAAAAATAGGGTAAATATAGAAGGAGGACAAAAAGCTTGGGATACTATTAGTTATTTCAGTTTTGAAATAGATAGAATTGCCAGAAAATCCTTTGAAATTGCTAGAAAAAGGGACAAAAAACTTACTTTAATAGATAAGGCAAATGTGCTTGAGAGCTCTAAATTGTGGAGAGAAGTTGTAGGTGAGATTGCAAAAGAATATAAAGATATAGAATTAAATTATATGTACGTAGATAATGCTGCCATGCAGCTTATCAAGAATCCCAAACAGTTTGATGTAATTTTAACGGAGAATATGTTCGGGGATATTTTAAGCGATGAGGCTTCGATGCTGACAGGATCACTTGGAATGCTGCCTTCTGCCAGTGTAAGAGAAGATTCTTTTGGATTATATGAACCTATACATGGCTCTGCACCGGATATTGCAGGTCAGGACAAAGCCAATCCCATTGGCACATTGATGAGTGTGGCCATGATGCTTAAATATAGTTTTAACATGGAGGCTCCATCACAAAATATAGAAAATTCCATATCTAAAGTGTTAAAAGAAGGCTATAGAACTTTAGATATTGCCACAGAAGGTTCAAAAATTGTGGGAACAGAGGAAATGGGAGATTTGGTAGTTAAAAATCTGTAGTTTACATTATAATGAAGGAACTGTATAAAAAGATTTATTTATGTTTTTATACAGTTCACTTGATGACTTGATTTACACGCTCAGTTTATAGCTGTACTCACCATCTTCTTTTACATTATAAAAGTCAGAGTAATCTATATCAAAAATATTTTTGTGAATATGACTTATATCTATTTTATTCTTTATAAGATGTTCAAGTACTCCGCAGTACGATATATCACCTACTAACAGAGAAGCTGTAATTATACCGTTTTTGTGAATTATCTTTTTATAAACACCCTCCCATTCTAGGATGTTTACAGTATAAGTGTCATCGAAGGTATTGACTTTTCCAAGGGATACGCAAGGAACCCCCAGTAAATTCATAGAATTTTTCATGCCAAAATTATCATCCAATTCTTTTTTTATAGATGCCATGTTGTAAGCAGCAATTATACCTTGTTTTACTGCTATGGGCCATATTGGTGCAGTGAAGGTCACGTCTCCTGCTGCATATATGTCATCTGCTGTAGTTTTACAGTATTTATCTATTAAAATTCCCTTTTCAAATTTTATATCTGTATTTTTTATAAAGTCTATATTGGGACGTACACCAGCAGCTACAATTATCATGTCACAATCTATAGAAGATGAATTTGACAGCACTGCTTTTTGAACATAACCATCTTTATCTAGAATTACTTCTTCCAATTTGGTTGAGGTAAATATATCCACATTTTTTTCTTTCAAAAGTTTTTCGTATATTGAGGAGGCCTTCTTGTCAAGCTGAAGAGGAAGAATTTTATCTCCCATTTCCACCAGAGATATTTTAATATCTTTTTCCATAATACCTAAAAGTGCGTCTATTCCAACTAATCCGGCACCAAGTATTACTGCATTTTTGGACTCTTTGACTCTTTCTTTTATAGAAATCACATCTTCAAAATTTCTAAGACAGTATACGCCCTTTCCTTCCCTTAAATTTTTAACAGGAGGAACAAAAGAAGAGGCTCCGGAAGCTATAAGAAGCTTGTCATATTTAAAGTTCCTTGTATCTTTCAAGTTTACTTTTTTACTTAAACTGTCTATATGGTCAACTTCAGCACCTTCTATCCAATTTATGTCGTACTTTTTGAAGAAGTCATCTTCTATAAAACTTATGGTGTTTAAATTTCTGCTTCCATCAAGTACTCTGTGGAGCATGCACCTTGAATAGATACTTTTGTCTTTTGATATGATTGTTATGCGGGAGTTACCATCCAGTTTTCTCAAGGTTTTGGCAGCATTTATTCCAGCGGCACTGGCTCCTATTATCACATATTTGTTGGGGTGCAGTTTTTTTATTAAATTCTTCATAAAAGTTCTTCCTCCTTTTCCACATAAATTGCTCCTGTAGGACAATTTTCAACACATCTTGGAGTATCTCTGTCACCGCACAAATCGCATTTCACCACTTTACTCTTTGTTTTGGTATCTGGTTTCAAGACTCCATATGGACAGGACATAACACACATGAAGCAGCTGGCACATTTGTCTTCATCATAGGAAACCAGGCCAGTTTCAGCATCCTTGGTCATAGCTCCACTCATACAGGTTATCACACATTCAGCATCATCACAGTGGCGGCAAAATATGGGAAGTTTATTTCCATATTCATCTTTGGCTATATGATTTCTGCTTTCAAGAGAAATGTCCTCAAGATCCATAACAAAAAAGGATTTACCATTTTTGTTATGCTGTGCCATACAGGCCAAAGTGCAATTTAAGCATCCGGTACATAAGTCTTTATTTATCATTATCCTTTTCATAAAAACCACCCTCTAAATTTTAATTAAGACCTAAACTTTTTCTTCTTTCAAGTATGGTTTCTTCTAATTTGTCCGCAGCTTTTACTATATCGTCCTCCACTATAAGTTTTCCACCTGTAAGATTTACCATATCTTCACAGAGAACTTTTGTAACAACTTTGCTTCCTCCTATGAATGGAGATATGGCAAGATGAAGAGGGAGCCCAAGTGCAAGTCCGAAACTTCCGTCTGCCAGAGCTTGTTCTTCAAGCCACTGAGGTGCTGAAAGAACTAGTGGAAGCTGAGGAATATCTATATTTAAGTACTCGGCCAATTCCTTTGCTACAATTTCAAGTCTTCCAATGGCAAGACAAGGACCAAAATTTAATACAGGCGGTATACCAAGACTTTTACATACTTCTTTTAAGCTGTCTCCTGCAAGTTCGGAAGCTTTAGGTGACATAAGCCCTACATTTTCAAGACCACCGCTGGAACACCCTGCAGAGAGAATAATTATATTTCTCTTTATAAGTTCTTTTGTAAGTTCTACTGTAAATACATCGTGGCCTTTAGCGGTTAGATTTGAGCAGCCTACTATTGCCGCTACACCTTTTATTTTTCCAGCAGCTATGAGATCCACAAGAGGTTTCCAGCTGCCCCCTAAAAATGATTTCAGTGAAGTTTCACTTACACCAGTTATTACATCATCAAAACCATGATTTTTAGGAATATTAATTTTGATCTTAGGTCTTCTTTCTTTATAGCTTTCAAGTGCTTCATCTATAATATGACTGCTTATTTTTTCTCTATCTTTGTAGGAGTATTCTATATATTCTGCATTGGATTTTTTACTTACATCGTCAAGACATATCATTTTAACCAGGAACTTATCGGTTATTGGCTCAATACCAGGAAGAGTACAGTTAAATTCTGATACTATGGCATCTATGCCTCCTGTAGCTATTAGAGCTTCACTTGTAAAGTTATTTCCGGCATGACCTGAAAAAACTTCAGCATAGTGTTTACCTCTTAATTGTAAATCCTGTCCAACACAAGTACAGCCTACCAATCTAAAGCCTTTTGCACCAGCTGCCTGAGCTTTTTTGATAACTTCAGGTTCTATAAGCTTATCCTGGAGATGAGCAATCATGGAGTGCTGGTGACCTGTTATCATCAAGTTTATATAATCCGGATCTACTACTTTAAAACCAACCTTTGCAGGTCTTATTTCAGGCTCACCTAAAATGATGTCGTTTAATAAATTGGTAAGGGTAAGGCCGTAAATTCCAGTGGATATTCCAAGTTTTAAACAGGTTAAAAGCATGTTGACAGGATCACTATTTAAATTGGTGGAGGTTTCTACTATGCCGTCAAAAACCTCTGATTTTGCACCTCCAGGCATTATGTTTAATTCTTCCCAGTTCTTCAGTCTAGGTCCATAGGCTATTTTATTTATAACTTCCATTTTTTCGAATTTTGGCTTGTATAAATCCTTCAGTACTTCATCAGCTACTAATACAGCCTTTTTGTGGCTATCTGCTTCTGTTATACCGAGTTTTTCTGCCAGATTATTTAAGGCATTCATTCCTTTTATCTCTCCACCGGTTTCTCCTAGGGATTTTATATTCCTAGCTGTGTTTTCCACTATATGAATATAACATCCGCTTCCTGCAGCTACAGCTCGTAGAAAGTTTCTGGCAACTATGGTATCTGCATTAGCACCACATATTCCTTTTGGTGATGCAGGTGTTATTCTACAAGGACCGTTGGCACACAATTTGCAGCATACCCCTAGTTGTCCAAAACCACATTTGATTTTCTGACTGTCCACCCTATGGTGTGAAGTTTGTACATTATCTAAAGAGCTTATAAAATTTTCTAATACTTTATCTGCTGATTCACAAATTTTATTATTTGACATATTAAAACCTCCAAAATTAAACGTTGTTAATATTACTTATTATTAAATATAAATAATCTACAAATATTATTTATCCATAGCTTCACTATAAACCCTTATAAAAGTTTTGTCAATATAAAACTGTAAAATAATCCAAGGCAATATCATATGGATATATGCGTTTTTAATATATAATTTCTGCTATAATAGTTATTGTTGCTTTTACAAGTCATATGGTATTTATGTACTTTTAAAATACAAGAAATATATCATAAGGAGGAATTTATGCTGAATATTATTCATATATTTATGGCGAAATTAAAAAAAGAAAAAATATTTAGTATATCATTAGTACTGGCAGTTTTCACTTCTCTTTTAGTACATCCCCAAATATCCTATATAAACTTTAAAGTCCTTGTATTATTATTTAATTTAATGATAATAATTTCTGCTTTTCAGAATTTAAAGGTTATGGATAAGATTGCCCTAGAAATTTTATTGAAATGTAAGAATACCAGAATGCTTTCTATGGTATTTGTAATAATAACCTTTTTTGCTTCCATGTTAGTGACAAATGATGTGGCACTGATTACTTTTGTTCCTCTATGTATACTTACATTTAAAAAGGCAAAAGAGGATTCGATGAAAACAATAATATTTCAAACGCTAGGAGCCAATATAGGAAGTAGTCTTACACCTATGGGAAACCCACAGAATTTATTTTTATTTACCTATTATAATTTAGATGGAGTTCAGTTTTTTTTCGTGACAATACCTTTTGTTGTCTTTGGTGTGTTATGGCTTATTTTATTGAACAAAAGAATTTTAAAGCAAGAAATTCAACTCTACCCAGAGATTGTGCATACAGAGGATAAAAAGAGAATTATAATATATTTAATTCTTTTTGTGATGATAATATTTTCTGTATTTAATGTTATAAACTACATGTATGCTTTTTTGGTTACAACTATATGCATAATTTTTATGGATAAATATTTAATAAAACAAGTAGATTATTTTTTATTAGCTACTTTTGTATGTTTCTTTGTATTTATTGGAAATATTTCTAATATTGAATTTATACAATCATATTTAAGGTATTTTTTACAAAGACCAGATATGCCATATTTCTTTTCATTGATATTGAGCCAAATAATAAGTAATGTACCTTGTTCTATATTGGTGTCAGGATTTACTGATAACTGGAGAGAAGTGCTTTTAGGAGTTAATATTGGAGGTATGGGGACACTTATAGCTTCGCTGGCAAGTCTTATTTCTTACAAAATATACATAAATGAATATAAAGAAAAAAATAAAATGTTTTTTAATAAATTTAACATATATAATTTTATAAGTTTATTTTTGTTTGCTTATATAAACTATTTGTATATTCACCTTGTATTTAAATAATAAAGTCTAAATTAATTTTCTAATCAAATTCTAATCTTTTACTAATTTCCCTCTAATGAAGTCCCTTTATTATATGAATATAGACATACATCAAATGAGATTGGCTATAAGCGCTATTAAAGCATATTTGAATAAAATTTAGTAGCTATAGTAAAAATGAATTGGAGGAGTTTAAAATGTCAGTTACCATTGAACAAATTGATCTATTAAGAAAAAGAGCTAATGTAGGGTATAAGGAGGCAAAAGAAGCACTTGAAAAATGTAATGGAGATGTAGTTGAAGCACTTTCCTATCTTGAAGAACAAAATAAGATTAAGCCTGAACAGGAGCCTTTTAAAAGTTCTACTTTTGTTAGAAAAGTTAAAAATTTAATTTCTAAGGCTAATAAAATAAGACTTGTAATATCGAAAGATGAAAAAACTATATTGAATTTACCATCTACTTTAGCAGTAGCGTTTGTTGTATTTGCAATGCCTGTTGTAATAGTATCCTTAATAATTACTTTAGTTACAGGTTGTAAAATAAGATTTCATAAAGAAAATGGAGAAAATTGCAGTATTAATAATAAAATAGATAAGGTTACCAATGTAGTTACCAGCGTTAAGAATAAAATAACAGAAGAATTCAATAATGCCTAAACCGATGCCTGCTTATGATTTTTCATAAAGCAGGCTTTAAATTTTGTAGTATGTAGTATAATGAATTTAGCATACACTAAGTATAGTAAATTGTGCATTGTGAACTGTGAATTGAAAAGAGGTGCATATAATGGCTGATAAAAAAATTCTTATTATTGAAGATGAAATAAAAATAGCTAGATTTGTTCAGCTGGAACTTCAACATGAAGGATATATAGTTGAACAAACTCAAGATGGAAGAGTGGGATTAGACAGAGCCTTAAAGGGAAATTATGATCTTATAATACTTGATGTTATGCTTCCATCTCTTAATGGAATGGAAGTGCTTAGAAGATTAAGGCAAACTTCAAAAGTTCCCGTTATTATGCTTACTGCAAGAGATGAGATTACAGATAAGGTTATGGGGCTTGATATAGGTGCAGAAGATTACATGACAAAGCCTTTTGCAATAGAAGAACTTCTTGCGCGCATTCGTGTTATTTTTAAGTTTAAAAGCAATACTAATATTAAATCCCATGTTATTAGTTCCGGTAAATTACAAATTGACACCAGTAAACACATTGTTACATATGAGGGTATCACTATAGATTTGACAAAAAAGGAATTTGATTTGCTTAGCTATTTAATGCTAAATAAAAATATTGCACTTACAAGGGATAATATTTTAGAAAGGGTTTGGGGGTATGACTATCAGGGTGATACAAATGTAGTAGATGTGTATATTCGTTATCTAAGAAGTAAAATTGATGATAAATTCAAGGAAAAATTCATTTATACTATCCGAGGAGTGGGGTATCAATTTAAATATGAATAGTATAAAGTCTGTTTTCAAATTAATATGTAAAATTATAAAATTTTCTTTTTTAATTGCAAGGCTAATCATAAATTTTTTATATAGTACAATAGATAATATTATTGAAAACATTGCAGAAAAGTTTAGATTTTCTATAACTTTTAAAATTACAATAACTTATATTTGTACCTTTTTTATAATTTTTTCACTAATGAGTGGAGCCATAATGGCTAGTTTTAGATATTATATAGACAAGGGAATAAATGTTGATTATGTGTCAATTTTAGGGGCTATTCTCGTAATATTCAATATTATAGGCTTATTTATTATTATTTTTATTGGTTCAAGAGCTAGTAAAAAGTTTTTATCTCCACTGCAAAATATGACTGATACTGTAAAAGAAATATCTATTAATGCATTAGATAAACGTATTAATGTAAAAGGTTCAAAAAATGAACTGAAGGACCTGGCAAAAACGTTCAATGAAATGCTGGACAGAATTGAAAGTTCTGTAGAACAACAAAATCAATTTGTGTCTGATGCATCTCATGAATTAAGGACACCTATTTCTGTAATACAGGGATATGCAAACCTTTTGTACCGCTGGGGAAAAGATGACAGAGAAATTCTTGAAGAATCTATTTCTGCAATTAAAAGTGAATCCCAGAATATGAAAGAACTTGTGGAAAAGCTTTTATTTCTTGCACGAGGAGACAAAAATGCTCAAAAAGTTGAAAAAAAAGAATTTGTACTTAGAGAGCTTATTATGGAATTAATAAAAGAAACCAAATTAGTTAATAAAAATCACCAAATAGAAAGTGATTATAATGAAAATTTTATTATTTATGCAGACAGGAAGCTTATTAAGGAAGCTTTAAGGATTTTTATTGATAACAGCGTTAAATATACTCCTGAAGGAGGAGTCATTAAGTTAGACTGCTATTTGAAATACAATACAGCTGTTATAACTATAGCAGATACAGGTATAGGTATTTCAAAAGAGGATATTTCCCATATATTTGAGAGATTTTATAGGGCGGATAAGTCTAGAACAAAATCCAGTGGTGGAACAGGACTTGGGCTTTCTATTGCAAAATGGATACTTGACAAACACAATGGAAAAATAGATGTCTGGAGCAAATTAGATATAGGAACAGTTATAAAGATTGGGATTCCTGTAAAGTAAAAAATGTATAATAAAATATGTTTAAAAAGATTACATATATTTACATAAGCTATTCCGTTAAATGTATATTTATGATATTATAAACAATATATACATTTTTTAAATTTAAGGGGGGAGCAAAATTAATGCTGGCTGATATTACTATCCGTAACTCAACAAATTCTATAAAATCCTTAATGCTGCAATACTTTGAAACGCTAGCTCTATCTTTTTTTATTGCATTATTTATACATAATACTTGGATTGAATCTCTAGATATATATCATACAATATTAGAGTTGATCTGTGTATTTATAGCCATGGCCATATTTGTATCTGTATGGTTCTTATATAACCGCAATTCAGTAAGCTGTAATGTACTGGGTCTTGGTTATTTAGCAATTGGCATTTTTGATATTTTACATACCTTTTATTTTCTAAAGCTAAATTTAGTTTCTAGCTCATACTTTGACCTTTCTACAAAATTTTGGATATTAGGCAGACTTACTGAAGCAGCAGTTTTACTGTTATCAGTACAGCTGGTTTCACTGAAATTGAATAAATGGATAAACTTACTTGTTGTTTTGGGAACAACTTTAGGTATATCCTGTTTTATAGTTATTTATGGAAATCACTTGCCTGTATTATTAACTTCTCAGGGAGTTACTCCTCTAAAGATGATGCTGGAGTATGGAATTATTTGTTTATATGCAATAAGCCTATATAAAATAAAGGATAAGTTAGACTGCAGGGGAGTAATAACATATAAATATATTTTCATATCGCTGCTTATGAGTATTTCCTCAGAATTTTGCTTTACCATATATACCTCGGTAGATTCAATTTCATGGACTGTTGGACATATCTTAAAAATTACTTCTTACTTCTTTCTTTTTAGGGGGATTTTTATCAGCATAATAGTTTATCCATATAATCAATTGGAAGCTGGGCATAAAAATTTAGAGGAAACAACCAAAAAGTTAAAATACACCAGTGAAACTTTAAGTGATTTGTTAGATGCGCTTCCAATAGCGGTAAAAGAACATGATCTTAGTGGAAGAGTAAAGTATGTTAATAAAAAATTTGAAGAATTATTTGGCTGTGGAAGAGATGAATTATATGGACTTACAGAGGAAGAACTTTTAGAAAAGTTTCCAAGAATTGAAGGAGATGAAAGGCAGCTTCCTCATAGGGTGATCCAGGATGGAAAAGATACAAAGACTATAGTGAGAACTTATAGGGATCTAAAAGGTGACAATATTAAGCTTTCAATAAATTCCGAAAGGGTTAGAAATGGTGTTTTGATATTTTTTAGTGAGACAAAAAAAGAGCAGGAGCTTGAAAATTTACATATACAAACTGAAACTATACTTGAAGCTGTAGATAATTGCATATTGATGGTAGATAAAAATGAAAAGGTTGTTCTTTGCAATAGAGCACTGGAAGAAGTTCTTGAAACAGATAAGAAATATATTTTAGGTATGGATATAAATAAATTTAAAGAATTAATACAATTTCAGCTTAAAGAAAATCCTTATTTAATTTCAAAAGATTACATAAAAAGACGACTTTATGAGGTGTCTTTAGTTTCTTTAAAAGGAAGCGAAAAGCATATGCTGCTTTATTGTACCAATATTAGGAATGTTGATGGAGATCTAATTGGAAATATAAACATAAGTACAGATATAACTACACTAAAAAAAGAACAGCAGAAGCTAATGCAGCAGGAAAAACTAGCGCTTCTCGGTCAAATGGGTGCAGCAATTGTGCACGAAACTCGAAACTTTCTTACAACAATTAAGGGAAGAAGTCAATTGATAAGTTCATTGGCAAAAAATGAGGATGTTAAGAAGCATGCTCTAAAAATCAATGAAGAAGTTGATGAGGTGAATAGAATTATTAGTGAATTTTTGTTTCTGTCAAAGCCAAGAAAAACTGAGATGACGGAAGTTTCTATGATTGATATATTTCAATCTATAGAAAGCATGGTCAAGTCATCCTCTCTTGTAAAAGGCATTGATGTTGATTTTCAGTTATCTAAAGAAGAACGCTATGTTATGTGTGATGAAGCAGAATTAAAACAGGTGATATTAAATATTTGTAAAAATGCTGCAGATGCCATGGCTGATAAAAACAATGCAAGGTTGAAAATTGAAACTGGATTTAATGAATCCACAAATGAGATGTTCATAAGAATAACCGATAATGGAGAAGGCATATCTGAGGAGAATTTAGCCAAAATAGGTACTCCTTTTTTTACTACAAAGAAAAATGGTACAGGCTTAGGTTTAAATGTATCTTATAAAATAATAAAAGAACATAAAGGAAAAATAGAAGTAAAAAGTAAGCTTGGAGAAGGAACAACTTTCTCTATTATACTGCCTGCTATAGATGATGAGGAATAGCATGGAGATGTCAGCAGGTTAAAATGTTTGCTAAATGGCATTAGCAAACATTTTTTATGTACTAAAATATTTTTATAGTTGTCCCACTAGGAAGACTGCTTAAAAACTCAGCATCTTCCTTCGAAACTCTAATGCCATATCCCGAGTCTGATGCTGCAGAATAAAAAACATTCAACCCGTCAATTTGGACGAAGTTCTTCATTTCTATTCCATTAAAATTAATATGTTCGCCATGAATTCCCAGTCCATAAGTTCCATTATTGATTTTTCCAGAAAATATATTAAAACATCTAGTTTGTGTCCATTTATTCTCAGATTTTTCGTAAATTTTGCAAATATGATCTTCGGAGTTAACTAATATATAGTAACTAGTATGGGAACTGAAATTTACTGTTTCATCTGTATTTTCTTTAGTCTTTTCATTTAGCTTATCTACCAGGTTAATATCTACTTTGCCTGTTATAGGAAGACAGTTTTTATTTTGAAAGTCCTTTAAAGCAGTGACCGTATCCATACTAGATAAATCTCCATTTACTTTTATATTATAGCCTAATAATAGAAGTTTTTCTTGAATATAAGTTGGTACGGGACTATATCCATCATTGTTTAATTTAGGATAATTATTGTCAATATAGTTTAATAAAGCATTAGCTGTGACAGCTCCAAATATACCGTCTACATTTACACCTAATATTTTTTGTACATTTTTTACGGATTCTGTGGTTAGTTTTCCATATATGCCGTCTTCAGCAAGTCCAGCTCCAAAATATAGGTTTAAAGTACTTTGGATGTTTTTTATAATTTTTTTATTATAGTTTTGTTTTTGAGTTGTTATAAAATTTACATCTAAATTATATGAAGGTTGTTCTTTAATTTGACTGGTTGATGTTTGTTGTGCATGCACGGATTTCCCACTTAAGGTGATACCTGCTGTTATTGCAGCTATCATCAGGAATTCTTTAGCATTTTTCATAGTTAATATCCTCCTTAAGGTATATTGAATGTAGTAATGTTTGTGTAACATTATAGAAAGTAATTCAACATTTAGTGATAGTTTTTTTGTGGATAAATGTTGAAACATACTATACATATATTACTTACGAAATAAATTGTAGAAATTAGGGGGTACACAATAATCTAATAAATTTTTTAATGATTTGTTCATATTCTTAAAATAAATTTGCATAATCCAAATATTATTTATATAATGATTTTAAAGTTGTATGCCTTCTCCATTTTTTAGAAGGTATTTTTTCTTAGACTAGTATGAGTACTTGAAGGAGGAATTTTGTGGAAGGTAAGGTAAGTAGTGTTTATGACGTTAATTCATTAACTTCACTAGAGAAACTTGAACCGGTACGTGTCAGGCCTGGTATGTATATAGGATCTACCGGTAGTAAAGGTCTTCACCATTGTATATGGGAAATTCTAGATAATTCTATAGACGAAATTTCCAATGGATTTGGTGATAGTGTATGTGTGGTGTTAAATGAAGGTGGAAGTGTATCTGTAATAGATAATGGAAGGGGAATACCCACGGGAATTCATCCCATAAAGAAAAAAAATGGAGTAGAGATGGTGTTTACATCCCTTCATACAGGTGGCAAGTTCAATAATGATGTATATAAAACTTCAGGAGGACTTCATGGTGTTGGAGGGGCCGTGGTAAACGCTCTATCCAAGTGGATGGAAGTAGAGATAAGTCAAAATGGACATATATACAAGCAGAGATTTGAATATGCTTATGATAAATCACTTAAAAAAAATATGCCGGGAACTCCTGTAACTGGCCTTAAAATAATAGGAGATACAGATAAAACGGGAACTAAAGTTACATTTATGCCGGATAATGAGGTGTTTTCTACAGTAGACTTCAATTTGGACATGATAGACGAAAGATTAAAAGAACTGGCTTTTCAGAATAAAGGTATAACTCTAAAATTTATATATATGGAAGGAAAAAGTGAAATTCAAAGAGAATATCATTCAGAAAGGGGACTTCTGGATTTTATAGAATATTTAAATGAAAGTAAAACTCCTCTGCATAAAGAGCCTATATTGTTTCAGGGGGAAAGAAGCGTTGATGATATAAAAATGCAGGGAGAGGTGTGTATTCAGTTTACAGATTCTACTACATATCACATAGCAAGTTATGTAAACAATATTCCAACTACAGAATCAGGAAGTCATGAAAGTGGATTTAAAACAGGTATGACCAGGGCCTTTAAGGAATGGGCTAAAAAGTTAAATTTATTAAAGGAAAAAGACAGGGAATTTGAAGGTGAGGACTTAAGAGAGGGAATGACAGCTATAGTCAAGGTAAAGATAAATAATCCTGTATTTGAAGGTCAGACCAAGACAAAGCTTGGAAATAGCGAGGCATATACCATGATGAATGATCTTTCTTATACTAAACTTTCAGAGTGGATAGAGGATAATAAAAATACTGCTTCTATTATAATAAACAATGCCCTTCATGCTGCGGCAAGAAGAGAAAAAATAAAAAAGATAAATGATGCCGAGAAAAAGAAAGTAGGTAAGGGGGCAGCACCTCTTGCAGGGAAAATTGCGGTATGTACTTTAAAAGATCCTTTAAAATGTGAATTTATAGTGGTGGAAGGAGATTCGGCGGGAGGATCTGCCAAGCAGGCAAGGGATAGAAGATTTCAGACCATAATGCCTTCTAAGGGAAAGATAATGAATACAGAAAAACAGAAATTGGAAAATGTTCTTGGAAGTGAAGAACTAAAAATATTTAATACAGCTGTAGGTACGGGAATACTTAAAAATTATAATGAAAAGGATCTTAAATATGATAAAGTTATAATATTAAGTGATGCGGATGTGGATGGGTATCATATAAGAGCTCTTTGGATGACCTATATATATAGATATATGAGAGAACTTATTTTAAATGGACACCTGTACATAGCACTGCCTCCCCTTTATAAGGTGTATAAACAGGCTAAGGGTAAGGAGACAGTTAAGTATGCTTATAGTGATAGCGAGCTCCTGCAGGCAAAAAAAGAAATAGGCTCCAAAGCTCTGATACAAAGGTATAAGGGTCTGGGAGAGATGAATTCAGATCAACTATGGGAGACCACCTTAAATCCTGAAACCAGGACGCTGCAGCAAATAACTATAGATGATGTTGTAAAAGCAGAAAAAATGGTATCTTTGCTTATGGGAGACGTGGTAGCACCTAGAAAAAAATATATGTACAAACACGCAGAATTTTAGACAATTCACAATTTACAGCTCACAATTGATGAAGTTTTGCCCTGAGGCAAAATCAATCCAATTAATTTTTCAGCACAAACTGAAAAATTTCCACAATTGTGAATGGTGAATTATGCATTAAACAAAAAGGGGGAATTTTCCTTGGTAAAAAGTACACTAATTCCAAAAGATAATAATATAATAAAAATTCCAATAGAAGAAGCAATGCCGGATAATTATATTCCCTATGCAGTGGAAGTGGCAAAAGACAGAGCACTTCCTGACGTTAGAGATGGATTGAAACCTGTACATAGAAGGATAATATATGGAGCGTATATATTAAAGGCATTTCCAGATAGGCCCTATTATAAATCTGCCAGGATAGTAGGGGATATACTTGGGAGATATCATCCCCATGGAGATACATCTGTTTATGATGCCATGGTAATACTAGCTCAAAATTTCACCACTAGAATGCCTATCATAGACGGTCATGGCAATTGGGGGAGTCAGGATGGAGATAGTGCTGCAGCTATGCGTTATACAGAAGCTAGGCTTACACCTATTGCTATGGAAATGATTGAAGGTATAGAAAAAGATGTAGTAAATATGGTAGACAACTATTCAGGTTCTGAAAAAGAACCAGAAGTTCTTCCAGCAAGATACCCTAATTTACTTGTAAATGGAGCTTTTGGAATAGCTGTAGGACTTGCTACTAATATACCGCCTCATAATTTAAAAGAAGTAATAGAAGCTGCCTGTGCTTATATTGACCAGCCTGAAATCAGTACGGAAGAACTTATGGAGTATATTAAAGGGCCTGATTTACCTACAGGAGGGATAATCATAGGTAGGAAATCTCTGATTTCTGCCTATACTACAGGAGAAGGCAGAGCTACCCTAAGGGCTAAAACTTCCATAGAAAAGTTAGAGAATGGTAAATTAGGAATAGTTATAACAGAGTTTCCTTATAGGAGGAGCAAGGCTAAGTTACTTCAGACCATTTCTGAAATGACAGCAGATAAAAAACATATGAAAGTACTAGAACCAATATCTGATATAAGAGATGAATCTGATAGAAAAGGTATAAGGGCAGTAATAGAATTTAAAAAGTCTACTGATATAGATTTAGCTGAAAAGGTATTAAAGTACTTATTAAAAAAGACAGATCTTCAGTGTAATATATTTTTTAACATGGTAGCCCTAGCTAACGGGAAGCCTGTTACTATGGGATTAAAACTCATACTTAAACACTACATAGATTATCAAAAGGAAATAATAACAAGGAGAACTAAAACAGAATTAGATGCAGCAGGGCGTAGGTTTCATATTGTGGAAGGATTTATAAGAGCACTGGCAGTAATGGATGAAATTATCCAGACTATAAGGAGTTCTAAATCCAAAAAAGATGCTGCCTCAAATCTTATGGAAAAATTTCAATTTACCAATGAACAGGCAGAAGCTATATTAGAACTTATGCTCTATAGACTTACGGGGCTTGAAATAATATCCTTTGAAAAGGAGCATAAAGAACTTTTAAAGATTATAAAAAGACTTACAAAAATATTGGATAGTGAAAGAGAAATTTTAAATATTATAAAAAAAGAACTATTAGAAATTAAAGAAAAACATGGAGATGAAAGAAGAACTCTGGTTATTGAAGAGGAGGAAGAGGCAAAAATAGATGTAGAAGAGCTTATAATAGATGAAGATATAGTTATTACCATGTCTAATGAAGGATTCATAAAAAGAATTTCTTTAAAAAGCTTCAATCGCTCTACCAGAGAAATTAAAGATATAGAATATAGAGAAGGAGATTTTAATAAATATTTTATAAATTCCAGTACCAAAGATATAGTTGTGTTTTTTACTGATAAAGGAAATATGTATAAAGTAAAAGGAATAGATATTCCGGAATTTAAGTGGAGAGAAAAAGGAGAAAAACTTGGCAATATAATAAAAGGTATTAACCTGTCAGAAGAAAATATTGTGGCAATTTATAGTATAGATGATTTTAATTCTGCACTGGATGTAGTGTTTTTTACTACTCTTGGTGGTATGAAGAGGAGCAAAATAGATGCCTTCGTTACAAAATATACGAAACTCATGGCATTAAAATTAAAAAAGGAAGAGGAACTTGTAGATATAAAATTGGTGGATAGAAATAAAGAAATAAACTTTGTTAAAATAAATACAGAAATTGGACTTGAATTTACTGTAAAAGTTCCTGAACTAAACTTAGAGGACAGAAATACAGTTACTACAGAGCTTTTTCCTTTAACTTATGAAGATAAAGTAATAAAAGTAGACTTTTCAGAAAAACCTCAGTATAAAAAATTTCATATAAATATAAATAAATCAGGAATAATTAAAGCTTCAAACAGCGGCAGGGCTTTTAAAAATACCCTTACAAGTTCCTCAAGTACGGTATTAATATTTACAGTAGAGGGGAAAGTTTTTTCTATGCCTGCTTTTATGATTCAGGAAATTGAAAATAGAGGTATAAGTATTAAAAAATTAATGGGGGATATAAGTGCCTCCGATATATTAAAAATAATTTCTATAGAAAATTTTAATTGTGGACATATTTATTTTTTTACTAAATATGGTATGATAAAAAAGACAGAACTTAAAGATTTTAAGGATGTAATTCAATGGAGCATAGCTTATAAATTTAAGGATAATAAAGATTATCTTATAAATGTAGAGTACAGTGAAAAAGAAAAAAATGAAATACTTTTAATAACTGAAACAGGAATGGGCATAAAGTTTCAGGGAGATTTTGTGAATTCTATGGGCAAACTTGCAGCGGGGGTAACAGGTATAAACTTAAAAAGCGAAGATAACATAGTATACTCTATGATTATAGAAGAAAAAAAAGATTATAAATTGAACTTGACTTCTATTAAAGGAAATAAGAAACAGATAAAGTTAAAAGACATAGTCCTGCAAAATAGAGGCGGCAGGGGCACAAGTATTATGCTTGTAGTTATGGAGGATAGAATTACAGAAGTTAAACCGGTATCAAGTGATTCTTAGGTTCAGATGGAGTTTGCTTATAAGGATGACTCTCTCCAGCTGAACCTTAGAAGAACTTATCCAGGCGCGTACCAGTGCTTATCCCCCACTTTAATAGAAAAGCATAGAACCAAAATTTTTAATTTTGTGTGAATCGCTTTCACAGAGTGCGATGAGGGTGTTGGCAATGGTAGCGATCGGATAAAATTATTTTTAATTAAGAGTTAAGAATGAATAGTTAAGAGTGAAGGAAAAATTTTTTTAACTTTGTTAAAAAAATTAACCATAACTTTTAATTCATAACTCTTAACTCATAACTATAAGAAGAGGTGTTTTAATAATGAAAAAAGCTGTGGTTTTACTAGCTGAGGGTTTTGAAGAAATAGAAGCATTAACTTGCGTAGATGTTTTAAGGAGAGCAAATATACATTGTATAACTTGTTCTATAAACTCTAAAAAGGATGTAACAGGTGCACATGGCATAAGTGTAAATGCAGACAGCTTATTGGAAGCTGTAAATGTAGATGAATATCATGCTGTTATACTGCCGGGAGGTATGCCTGGCACAATTAACTTAAGAGATGATGAAAAAGTTATAGAGTTTATAAAAAAGCTTCATACTGAGAATAAAATAGTAGCTGCAATATGCGCAGCACCTATAGTTTTAAAAAAAGCAGGAATAATTGAGGGTAAGAAGGTAACTTCATATCCGGGATTTGAAGAAGAACTTGCCTCTGACAATTATAGTGAAGAAAGTGTAGTTCAGGAGGGAAATTTAATAACAAGCAGAGGGCCTGCTACAGCCATATATTTTGTCTTTAAAATTTTAGAAAACCTTGTTGATAAAAATATTGTGGAAAATTTAAAGAAAGATATGCTTTTGGATTTAGTTAAGAGTTAAGAATGAATAGTTAAGAGTACAGGCAGGTGAAATAATGGAGAAATATGTATTTGATAATGGACTAAAGTTAATATATGAATATAGGCCCGGAAAACTATCTTCTATCTGCATAGGCTTTAATGCAGGAGCTTTAGAAGAAGGTGAACAATTTCCAAAAGGTACTGCTCATGCACTGGAACATGTTATATCAAAGGGCACAGAAAAAAGAAGTGAATGTGACATAAATAGTGAGTTTGATAGGTTATTCGGATTTGAAAATGCCATGACAAATTACCCCTATACTATTTATTATGGAACTTGCTTTTCAGAGGATTTAAATAAGGCAGTTGAATTATATAGTGACATAATTTTAAATGCTGCTTTTAAAGAGACAGGTTTTAAAGAGGAAATGAATATAATACTTCAGGAATTAAAAGAATGGAAGGATAATATCTATCAGCATTGTGAGGATGTGCTTTTTAAAAATTCATTTCAGTACAGAAGAATAAAAGAACTTATAATAGGGAATGAAGACAGCATTAAAAATATTACTTTGGATGAAATAAAAAGATTTTACCTCAAATTTTATGTTCCTGAAAATTGTGTTATATGTGTTTGTTCTTCCTTGGAGTTTACCCACGTACATAATATAATAGAAAATTATTTTGCACATTGGAAAACAGAAGTTCAGGAAAATTTTATAGTGCATAGTGAAAGTTTAGAAGTATTATATGAAAAAAATAAAAAAGGCATATTTATAGAAAATGCACTTGGCGTAAGAGGAGTTAGAATACAGTATATATTTGATATTCACCGTTTAGACCGTAAAGAATTTGAAGCACTTATTCTATTTAATGCCATTTTCGGACAGGGAAGCGGAAGTATACTTTTTAATGAAATAAGAACTTATAAAGGACTTGCCTATGAAGTTGGAAGCAGTATAAAAAATGAAAGGGGAATAAAACTTTTCTCCATAAAAATGGGAACCTCTGTGGAAAATATAGATAAAGCTATTACAATAGTAAATAATACAATAGATAAGTTGAAATATCCTTCTATATATTTTAAAAAGGATAAACTAAGTGATCTAATTAAAAATATAAGGTTAAAAGGTGAAATTAAAAGAGAAAGATCTATTGAATTTTGTAAGGAGGCTGTTATACATGAGCTTATGTACGGCAGTTGTAATTTTGATGAAATAGAAAAATTGAATGAAATTAAAGCACAAGATGTAGTTCGTGTTGTAAATAAATTCATGAATGATCCTTCTGTACAGATTTTAAAAGAATAAGCAAATAGAGGTCGGTCATATGGTGAATCACTTAATGGCTTGACTTTTAATATATTCAATATTTTTTTGTTAACCAAAAAGGGGTGAAGGAATATTTGACAGGGAAATGGATGCTTAAAAGGTGTAATAAAGATGTAAGATATATTTCACAAAAAGCAGGAATAAGTGAAGTTATGGCAACAATTCTTGCAAATAGAGGAATTGTTGGAGAAAGCCAAATAAAAGATTTCTTGAATCCTTCCATGGATAATCTACAAAATCCTATGTTTATGAAGGATATGGAAAAAGGTACTGACATAATATACAAATCCATAGTGGAGGATAAAAATATAGCCATATATGGTGACTATGATGCAGATGGTGTAATGAGTACCTATATATTATACTGTGGACTTTTAAGGTGTGGAGCAAAAGTTAAATATCATATACCAGATAGAATAGAAGAAGGTTATGGCATAAATATAAAGACTATAGAACAGTTAAAACAAGAAGGAATTGAAATTATAATAACCTGTGATAATGGTATTTCTGCACTAGATCAAGTTAAAAGAGCTAAAGAGCTTAATATGACTGTGGTAATTACAGATCACCACGATATATTTTTTGAGGATTTGGAAAATGGTGAAAAAAAACACCTAATACCAGAGGCAGACGCAGTAATAGATCCTAAACAAGGAAATTGTTCATATCCATTTAAACATCTCTGTGGGGCTGGTATAGCTTTTAAGTTTATTCAGGTGCTTTACAAGAAATTTGGCATAAAAAAAGAAGAGGCATATAAATTTATTCAATATGCTGCCATAGGTACTATATGTGATGTAGTGGAGCTGGTAGGTGAAAATAGGATAATAGTGAAAAATGGACTTGAAATGATAAATAACACTGAGAACTTAGGGATAAAAGCACTTATAGAGGAAACTTCTCTGAAAGATAAGAATATAAGTTCTTACCATATAGGTTTTATTATTGGTCCCTGTATAAATGCCACAGGGCGGCTGGAAAGTGCAGCCATGGCTTTGGAACTTTTGCTGTGTGAAAATTCGGATAAGGCCTTTAAACTTGCAAAAAAACTTCATGAATTAAATATACAAAGACAGGATATGACAGTTAAAAGTTTAAATGAAATAGTAAATAAAGTAGAAAATTCAAGTTTAAAAAAGGATAAGATTCTTGTAGTATATCAGGGGGAAACCCATGAGAGTATAGCAGGTATAGTAGCAGGGAGGCTTAAAGATAGATACAATGTACCCTCTATAGTAATAACAAGAGGGAAAACTTTGCCAAAGGGTTCAGGCAGGTCTATTGAAGGCTACAATATGTTTGAAGAACTTGTAAGGTGTAAAAATTTAATTAAAAAATTTGGAGGACATCCTTTGGCAGCAGGATTATCCATAGAAGAGCAAAACATAGATAAACTAAGGGAAGAGTTAAATAAAAATTGTAATCTCACATGTGAAGATTTAGTACCTAAGATTAGAATAGATAAAAACATATCTCTTGAAAATATATCTTTTAGTATGATAGAAGATATAAAAAAACTTGAACCTTTTGGAAAAGGTAACTCAACGCCTTTATTTGGAGAAAAAAATATAGATGTATTTAGAATTTATTTTATGGGAAAGGATAAAAATGTATTAAAGTTACTTTGCAGACTAAAGAATAGTTTGAAAAAAATTGATGCAGTAGCTTTTGATGGGGGCAAGAAATTTAAAGAATTAATACTTGAAGTTTATGACAGACAGTATGCAAGTAAGATTTTTAGTAATAATTTCAGCAGTTTGAAAATGGATTTTATATTTTTACCCTGTGTTAATGAATTTAACGGCAGCAAAAATCTTCAACTTTTAATAAAAGATTTTAGGTTAACTTCAAAAAGTAAATAAAAAAAGGTAGACATAAATGAGTTTTTAATTTAACATAGAATTACTTGTTATTAAGTTGACAGCTGACGGTTAAAGGTGTACAGTAACAGTTGACAATTTAAAATAATAGTTTTAAAATTTTTATATTTGAATTTTATCAGGGTTATTATGTAGTAAATTTCCAAATGAAAATCACAGAATTTTCTGTATGTATCAAATTTGCTAAATTAAACTTGCAAATTGTAAGATTTCCCTAAAATCAGAAGCTTTATTTGTAGAATGTAATAAATTATATGGGGAGGAATTACACTTTGAAAAAAATAATACTAACAGGTGGTGGCTCCGCCGGTCATGTTACACCTAACCTTGCATTAATACCCAAGTTAAAAGAGTTAGGCTATGAAATACAATATATAGGAACAGAAGATGGCATTGAAAGAGAAATAATAGAAAATGAAAAAATAAAATACCATGCAATCTCAAGTGGAAAACTTAGAAGATATTTTGATGTAAAAAACTTTACAGATCCATTTAAAGTACTTAAGGGAATATTTCAGGCTATATTTATAATGAGAAAAGAAAAACCCAATATAGTATTTTCAAAAGGAGGGTTTGTTTCAGTTCCAGTAGTTTTTGCCGCATATATAAATGGCATTCCTGCTATTATTCATGAGTCTGATATAACTCCAGGGCTTGCAAACAAGCTATCTTCACCTTATTGTACTAAGCTTTGTGTTACTTTTCCAGAATCATTAGACAGCATAAGAGGCAATAATGCTGTTCTTACAGGAACTCCAATAAGACAGGAACTTTTAGACGGAAGTAGAATAATAGGCAGGAGAATGTGTGGATTTGAAAATGACAAGCCGGTGTTACTTATAATAGGGGGGAGTCTAGGGTCAAAATTTATAAATAATACCATAAGGAATTGTTTAAATGAGTTATTGCAAATGTATAACATAATCCATATATGTGGAAAGGGAAATTTGGAGGAAAAGCTTACAGAGAGAAGGGGATATGTGCAATTTGAATATGTAAGCGAGGAAATGCCTCACATAATGAATGCAGCGGATATAGTAATATCAAGAGCCGGGGCAAATGTTATATTTGAACTTTTAGCTTTAAAAAAACCAAATTTACTTATACCGCTATCCAAAAAATCCAGTAGGGGTGACCAGATTCTAAATGCAGATTCCTTTGAAAAAAGTGGGTATAGTATGGTATTGCAGGAAGATGACATGACCCCTGAACTCCTTTTAGACAAGCTGAAAAAATTAGACATGTCAAAACAGGAATATATAAATAAAATGAAGGCAAGTTCTGCACAAGATGCAACAAATAAAATTATAAATCTAATAGAAAAATATAATTAATTAAAAATATTTAGTATAAATAAAATAAATAGTATGTACATATCATGATAAATGTTATATCATAAATTAATATACATGATATATATGCTGTATTTATATTATATAGGTTGAAAAAACATATAAAAAAATGATATATTATTTATAAATAAAGTTTATTTTCCAGGTTAGGCATTTATAGTATATTGCTTGTGCTAGCTTATAAAATTTAGTTTATAAAAAATGCAGTTGTTTTGCACTGCAATCTTAATTTATAAAAAATTCAATTGTATATCAAATATTAAATCAAGGAGAGGAATTTTTATGAGTAAAATGAAAACTATGGATGGAAATACTGCTGCGGCTTATATATCCTATGCATTTACCGATGTAGCAGCTATTTATCCAATAACTCCATCGTCCCCTATGGCAGAACATGTTGATGAATGGGTTGCCCAGGGTAAGAAAAATGTTTTTGGACAACAAGTAAAGGTTATGGAAATGCAATCAGAGGCAGGCGCTGCAGGTGCTGTACACGGATCTTTACAAGCAGGGGCACTAACTACTACTTATACTGCATCTCAGGGACTACTGCTTATGATACCTAACATGTATAAAATTGCCGGTGAATTATTACCAGGAGTATTTCAGGTATCTGCCAGAGCCATAGCAGCAAACTCTCTTAACATATTTGGAGATCACCAGGATGTTATGGCTACAAGACAGACAGGATTTGCACTGCTTGCAGAGAGTTCAGTACAACAGGTTATGGACCTTGCAGCAGTAGCGCATTTGTCTGCAATAAAAGGAAGAGTTCCTTTTGTGAACTTTTTTGATGGATTCAGGACTTCACATGAAATTCAGAAGATTGAAGTATTAGAATATGAAGATTTAGCAAAATTAGTTGATTATAAGGCTGTAAGTGATTTTAGAAGAAGAGCTTTAAATCCTGATCATCCTGTAACCCGTGGTACAGCACAGAATCCAGACATATATTTTCAGTCAAGAGAAGTTTCCAATAGATACTATGAGGCACTTCCTGAAATAGTTGAAGAATATATGAAAGAAATAACTAAGTTAACAGGCAGAGAATACCATACATTTAATTATTATGGAGCAAAAGATGCAGACAAAGTTATAGTAGCTATGGGTTCCGTTTGTGAGGCTATAGAAGAAGTAATAGACTATTTAGTAGCAAAGGGCGAAAAAGTTGGATTAATTACAGTTCACTTGTATAGGCCATTTTCAATAAAACACTTCCTCAATCAAATGCCAAAAACTGTTAAGAAAATTGCAGTTCTTGATAGAACAAAAGAACCAGGTTCAATTGGAGAACCTCTTTACCTAGATGTTAAAAATGCATTCTACGGAAAAGAAGGACAGCCAGTAATAGTTGGAGGAAGATATGGATTGGGATTAAAAGATACCCTTCCATCACATATTCTTTCAGTATTTGAAAACTTGAAGTTAGACAATCCAAAGGATGCGTTTACAGTAAGCATAGTGGATGATGTTACAAACACTTCCTTAGAAATAGGAGAAGATATAAATACAACACCAGAAGGAACTACAGCTTGTAAATTCTGGGGACTTGGCTCTGACGGTACTGTTGGTGCAAATAAGAGTGCTATAAAGATTATAGGAGATCATACCAATATGTATGCTCAAGGATACTTTGCATATGACTCTAAAAAATCCGGCGGTATAACAGTTTCACATTTAAGGTTTGGTAAATCTCAGATAAAATCACCTTATCTTATAGATAAAGCTGATTTCATTGCAGTTCATAATAAATCCTATGTTCACAAGTACAATGTGCTTGAAGGACTTAAAAAAGGCGGTAAATTCTTATTAAATACTACTTGGACTCAGGAAGAACTGGACAGTGAATTACCAGCTTCAATAAAGAAGTATATAGCAAATAATGATATTGAATTTTATATATTAGATGCGGTTAAAATAGCTGAAGAAATTGGTCTTGGCGGAAGAATAAACATGATATGTCAGGCTGCATTTTTTAAACTTGCGAATATTATACCTGTAGAAGATGCTGTAAAATATCTAAAAGATGCTGTTGAAAGTTCCTATAGTAAAAAAGGACAAAAAATTGTAGATATGAATAATGCAGCTATAGATAAGGGAGTTAACGCACTTGTTAAAGTTGATATTCCAGATTCATGGAAGAATGCTGAAGAAGGTGAAGCGGCAGCTGCCCTTGCAGTACCGGAATTTATATCAAAGATAGTTTATCCAATGAATAGACAAGATGGAGATAAACTTCCTGTAAGCACTTTTGTTGGAATGGAAGATGGTACATTCCCACAGGGAACAGCAGCTTATGAAAAGAGAGGCATAGCTATAAATGTTCCAGAATGGCAGCCAGATAAATGTATACAATGCAATCAGTGTTCTTTTGTATGCCCTCATGCAGCAATAAGACCAGTTCTTACAAATAAAGAAGAACTAGCTAAAGCACCAGCTGGATTTGAGGCAAAAGCTGCCAGCGGAGCAAAGGGACTTGAATTTACCATAGCTGTTTCACCTCTTGATTGTACAGGATGTGGAAATTGTGCTGATATATGTCCGGCAAAAGAAAAAGCACTGATTATGAAACCTATAGATACACAATTAGATAAGACAGAGGCTTGGGATTATGCTGTGTCAGTATCTTATAAAGATAATCCTCTTAATAAATTTAGCATAAAAGGAAGTCAGTTTGAAAAGCCGCTTCTTGAGTTCTCAGGAGCTTGTGCAGGATGTGGAGAAACTCCATATGTTAAGCTTGTAACTCAATTATTTGGTGACACAATGATGGTAGCTAATGCTACAGGCTGTTCATCAATTTGGGGAGCATCAGCTCCGGCTACTCCTTATACAACTAATCACAGGGGACATGGTCCATCCTGGGCTAACTCCTTATTTGAGGATAATGCTGAATATGGACTTGGAATGTTTCTTGGAGTTAAACAAGTAAGAGAAAAAATTGCATTAAATATGAAAGAAGCATTAAAAGGTAATTTAAGTAAAGAACTTAAAGCTGCTCTTGAAGACTGGCTTGAAAATTTTGATAATGGAAAAGGTACTAGAGAAAGAGCTGACAAGATAGTAGAATTACTTGAAGGACAGAAGAAAAAAGATGCTTTGTTAAATGAAATTTATGACAATAAGGATTTTCTAATTAAGAGATCTCACTGGATGTTCGGTGGAGATGGATGGGCTTATGATATAGGATATGGCGGATTAGATCATGTTCTAGCATCTGGAGAAGATGTAAATGTACTTGTAGTTGATACAGAAGTTTATTCAAATACAGGGGGACAATCTTCAAAAGCAACTCCTACAGCTGCAGTAGCTAAATTTGCTGCAAGTGGTAAGAAGACTAAGAAGAAAGATCTTGGAATGATGGCTATGACTTATGGATATGTTTATGTAGCACAGATTGCTATGGGAGCAGATAAAAACCAGACATTAAAGGCTATTCAGGAGGCAGAAGCTTATAAAGGACCATCACTTATAATAGCTTATGCACCATGTATCAACCATGGATTAAAAGATGGAATGGGTAAGAGTCAGAGCGAAGCTAAAAAAGCTGTTGAGTGTGGATATTGGGCACTATACAGATATAATCCAGAATTGAAAGAGCAAGGTAAAAAATCCTTTAGCTTAGATTCTAAGAAACCAACTGCAGATTTTAAGGAATTCTTAATGGGCGAAGTTAGATATTCTTCACTTGCTAAACAATTCCCAGAAACAGCAGAACAATTATTTGAAAAGACTAAAAAAGATGCATTAGACAGAATTGCAGGCTATGAAAAACTTTCAAATGAAATTTAACAACTAAAAAATACGGTATAGCCCGGTATTTTTTCAAATGTCAAAGTTTAAATGTCAAGGTTCAAATCTTCATTATTTGTTCTTTGAACTTTAAACTTTGTTCTTTATTTTAAGCATTTGTTAAATAAAAAATATTTTTTTTAAAAATGCTTTTATTATAGAACAATTAAGGTTAAAATTAGAACATAACAGTAAAAGGAGGTGAAGATTCCTGATATACTATGCGGCAAAATAATTCTAATTTTTAACATAATTGTGCTAAAAAGTAAATCGGGTAAACTTTATGGATGATAAAAATTTAAATAGCTGCCAATGCAGCCCTAAAGAAGAGAATTGTGGTTGTGAAAACCATGAACATGATGAGGTACATGATTGTGACTGTGGTTGTGAAGACCATGAAAATCTTGTAGTAGATTTGGAAGATGAGAATGGAAATTTAGTTTCTTGTGAAATAATTGATGAATTTGAATATAAAAATAAACAGTATGTTTTAGTTCAAAACCCTGAAAATGACTCTGTATATTTATTTAAAGCAGAAATGGGAGATGATGAGCAGGAGCTTGTTATACCAGAAGATGAAGAATTTGAAGAGGTCTCTGCCTATTATGCAGAATTAGTAGAAAAATCAGAAGATTAGACATCATAAAATCAAGTGATTCTGAAGTTTAGGTGGAGTTTTATCAAATAATGATTTTCTTCACTTAAACCCCAGAAGAACTTATTTGTGCGCATTTATTTCCATTTCAATATTTTTATTTTATTGTGGTTTTTTTTATAATTTATAAGATAGGGATTTCCTACCATGTTTAACAGGGGTAAGTCAGATAGAGAATCTGAGAACATATAGGAGTTTTTGAAATCAACTTCTATATTATCTTTTTTTAACGACTCCATAAGTCTCTTTACTTTTTCCTCTCCCTTGCAGTTTTCGCCTGAAATTTTTTTACTATGTTTCCCTTCTGATACAGTAAATCTAGTACCTAGTATTTTATCTACTTCTTTTATGTTATATAGTTCATTTAAATAAAATTCCGCCGATGCAGATATAAGATATATCTTACATCCTTCACTCTTTAGTTTTTTTATAGTTTCCAGTGCATCCGTATAAATTATTTTACTTAGCCTTTTTTCATAAAACTCTTTTACTAGCAGTTTCATGTCATTTTCATCTATTCCGTTTATAAATGCAATAAAATTTTCTTTGGTTTTCCCCGCAGGAAATAATTTTAGAAGGTATAAAATAGAAGAAAGAATACTAAAAGGTGCATATAGTATAAGTTTTGGCTTTTTCTTTACCATGAATATGTAAAACTCCAACAGGGTTTCTCTCTTGGTTAAAGTGAAGTCCACATCAAATATAGCCAGTTTTTCCAAATAAATCACTCCTTCGTTCTATGTTATAATATCATAACTTTAAAATGATTGGAAATATAATTTGTATTTTTAAATAGAATATATTTTATATAAATGGAGGAAAATTTCTCTAGATAATGCTAAAATAAATCTAAATAATATTAATATTTAGTTAAATATAATTAAATATTATGTGTTAAATTTGATTTTAAAGAAGGGATTAAAGTGAGAGAATGTTCGAATGAATTTTTTTTGTATAATGATGAAATAAAAAGGAAGGAAGAATTCACAGAGGATGTATTTAAAGAAGGTAAATCTATATATGAAGTTATACGTGTAATAGATGGAAAACCTCTGTTTTTAAAACCACATTTAGAACGTATGGAGAATTCTTTTAAAATAACCTGTTTGAAAATTTGGCTTACAGGAGAAGAAATCAAAAATAGTATAAATAAGCTTGTAAAGGTAAATAAAATTTACAATGGCAATGTAAAAATTGTATTTAATTTTTCAAAGAAAAATATATTTTTAGCATACTTTTCAAAGCATTATTATCCACCATTAGAATGGTATAAAGAGGGGGTAAATACTATCTTTTTCCACGGGGAAAGAAAAAATCCTAATGCCAAGGTGATAAATAATACATTTAGGGAAGAAGTAGATAAAAAGATTAAAGATAACAATGTGTTTGAAGCAATACTTGTAGATAATAAAGGCAATATTACAGAGGGGAGCAAGTCCAATATATTTATGATAAAAAGTGAAAAAGTAATAACAGCACCCATAGAGGATGTACTTCCAGGGGTTACAAGGGATATTATAATAAAAATTTGCATCCGCCTGGGTTTTGAAGTGGTGGAACAAAAAATAAATTATAGAGAAATAGAAAAATTTGATGCTCTTTTTATATCAGGTACTTCTCCTAAGGTATTACCTATAAAGAAAGTAGAAAATATTAAATTTAGTTCTCCAGAGAACAAAGTGTTCATAAGTATAATGGAAGAATACCAAAGGGAAATAGATAGAGATATACAGGAATTTACGTATTCTCACGGAGATAAATAGATGATAGTTAAGAGTTAGGAGTATAATTTTTCAAAGTTTAAAGTTCAAATATAAAAGTTCAAATTTGGTGGATTTTCGGTATTCACCGAAAATCTTCATAATTTGTTCTATGTAATTTGTTCTTTATACTTTTTTAGTCCATAAAAGGAGGAAATTTATGAAAAAACTATTTAGAGGGACTTCACTGGAAAATTGCCTGCAGCTTGCAAGATGTGAATTAAAAGTTCCCGAAGATAAAGAATTAAATTATAAAATATTGGAGGATAAAAAATTATTTTTTAGAAAAAGGGTAGTAATAGAGGTACTTTTTGAAGATGAAATTCAAGGACAAACGAATTTTAAAGAAGATTACAAGATAAATAAAAATGAGGGTACTGTAAAAGTTGTAGGAGGTAAATTAATTGTGAAAGACCCCTTAGAAGGTGGAAAACCCGCTGTAATACGAAAAGGAAAGAATATGTCATTTTTTATAGATGGAGTTTTAGTAGAAAAGGGGTGTGAAGTTTTTAGCAGCAGCAATATAGTGGTAAATTTTGAACAAAATGAGCCTAAAAGGCAAATGGATATATATGTATCAGACGATAGCATGGAAGCCTATGTAAAAGTTACCTATATACCTGAAAATGTTTATGCATTAGGGGATAGCAAAGAGGGACATATGATAAATTTAGATGCTGTTATAGTTAAAACTATAAATCCACCTAAATATACTGCAGAGGACATAAAAAATGAATTATCTAATAATAAAATTATTTATGGTATAATAGAAGAAAATTTAGAAAATACCATAAAAATCAATAAAAAAGTATTAGTGGCAAAGGGAAAAAAACCTGTAGATGGACAGGATGATTTTATAGATGTAAAGTTTCAAAATTCTGTAGATTTTAAACAAGATAAAAAGGGAAATGTGGATTTTAAAAGTATAGGAACTATAAATGCAGTGAAAAAAGGTGATATTATTGCAGAAATACATAAAGGATATGAAGGTGAAAATGGATTTGATGTAAGAGGAAAACTTTTGAAGTGTAAAAAAGGTAATGCTAAAAAACTTAAAGCAGGGAAAGGATGTATAATTAAAGCTGAAAATACAGTTGAAGCTGTTGTAGATGGAAAGCCTTTTATAAAAAACGGTGTTTTTCATGTACATCCAGTCCATGAAATTAATAAGGATGTGGATTTAAGTACGGGTAATATAAAATTCACAGGAGATGTGGTTGTACAGGGGAATATAAGAGAAGGAATGGAAGTTGAATGCGGTGATAACCTTATTGTATATAAAGAAGTAGAAAGGTCCAAGGTAAAAGCAAATGGAGATATTTTAATTAAAGGGAGCATTGTAGGATCGGATATATATGGCGGAGGAGATTGTGTAGATAAGATAAAGTCTCTAGATTACCTTGCGGAATTCAATAAAAATTTAGAAGAATTAATTAAAGCTGTAAAAGAAATAAAAACCTATGATTTATTGGGCGAGAATAGAAAAGATGGAGAGATAATAAAAGTACTATTAGAAAATAAATTTAAAGTACTTGTAAAACTGGGCGTAAATATAATTACAGATTTAAATATGGAATCTGATGAGTGTGAGGAAAATACAGAAAAGGAAATAGTTGAAATCATAAGGACAAAACTTATGGGTATAGGACCAATAAGTATAACAAACTATTTGGAACTAGAGGATTTAAATGATAAGGTTAAATATAAGATACAATATTTAAAGAATTCACTGGCACTTCCTGTAGATGTAACCATATCCTATTGCCAGGACTCTCATATAGAAAGTTCTGGCAATATAATAATTACAGGAGAGGGAGAATATGTATCTGAAATTACGGCAAATGGCTCTATTGAATTCTTACAGGAAAAAAGTGTGGCCAGAGGGGGAGTTTTAAAGGCAAAAAAAGCGATTAAATGTAAAATTGTAGGGAGCATGGCAGGGGTGTCTACAATACTTCAAGTAGAAAATGAAGGTCACATATGGGCTGATGCAGCATATCACAATACTGTATTCAAGGTGGGAAAAAGAAAAGTGATGTTGGATTCTCCAAGTAAAGATGTACATGTTTATATTGAAAATAACAACATTATTGTGGACAAATTTCTTCTCTAAAAGCCTATTATAAATACATGAAATTATGCTATAATTGTGTAACAAATTGAATTAAATGCAAGTTTTAAATATTATTTTAAGGAGGATATTTAAATGAGCCACAAAGAAATAAAAGTATTAATATTTAGCATAAATGAAGAATATTATGCTACAGATATTATGGAAATAGAGCGAATTTTAGGATATGAAGAAACTACGAAACTACCAGATTCTCCTGATTTTGTAGATGGAGTTATAAATTATGAGGGAAATATACTTCCTGTAATATCTCTCACTAAAAAATTTGGATTTTACGGAGAACAAAAAAATGATCAGTCTAAGATTATAGTTACAAAACAAGATGGAAATAAAATAGGTATAATAGTTGACGTAGTATCTGAAGTAAGTGATGTAAACACAGATAACATTGAAGCACCTCCAGATATAGTAGCAGGAATATCTAAAAGATATATTAAGGGGCTTATTAAAATAAATGATAAAATAATAATCTTTCTAAATCTTTCTAAAATACTAACGGAGGAAGAGAAGGAACTTATATAATTTAAAATCGAAAGGTGCAATATTTATGGAGATAAGAGAGATAAAGGTAGGAATAGCGGATATGAATACTGCCAGCTCACCCCATAGACTTATAACTATAGGCCTAGGTTCCTGTGTTGGTATAGCTTTATATGATAAAGTAAATGGTATAGGTGGATTAGCACATATAATGCTGCCGGACAGCACACAGTTTAGCAATTTAAAAAATCCTGTAAAATTTGCAGATTTGGCTGTCCCTCTTTTAATAAAAGATTTAGAAAAATTAGGCTCAAACAGGAGAAATCTAAAAGCTAAAATAGCAGGGGGAGCATCCATGTTTAATTTTTCAGATAAAAATATGATTATGGATATAGGTAATAGAAATAGCACTGCAGTAAAAAAAATATTAAAGGAATGCTCTATTTCTATATTATCTCAGGAGCTAGGTGGGAATAAAGGCAGAACTATGATATTTGATACCTGTAATGGATTGGTAAAGATACGTACAGTAGGAATGGGGATAAAAGAAATTTAAAAATTTAATGGAGTGATAGCAGCTTGAAAAAGATTAAAGTTTTAGTGGTAGACGACTCTGCACTTATGAGAAAAATTATCTCAGACATGATAAAAGAAGATATCTCTATAGAAGTAATAGGTACTGCACGAAATGGACAAGATCTTATGGATAAATTTTCTTCAAATTTTTATAAAACTATGCCGGATGTGATAACTTTGGATGTAGAAATGCCAAAGATGGATGGTATAACGGCGCTTAGGGAACTTAAAAGGAAAAATATAAACATACCTGTAATAGTTTTGAGCAGTATTTCAAAAGAAGGTACAAAACTCACTATGGAATGTCTGGGGGCAGGAGCTTTCGATTTTTTACCTAAACCATCTGGAACCATATCTCTTGATATAGATAAAGTGAAAATTGAATTGATACAAAAGATAAAAGTTGCCCATTCAAGCATATCCAAGGAAAGCAAAAATGCTGAGAATACTCATGTAATACGTGAAAATAAAAGTTACACAGAGGCCGCTGCTGATAAAATTCAAACTAAAAGAATAGATGCTGTAGTAATTGGAGCATCTACAGGAGGGCCTAAGGCACTGACCACGGTTATAACAGAACTTCCTGAAGATATAGGAATACCAGTATTTGTAGTACAGCATATGCCTGTAGGTTTTACAAAAGCTTTTGCAGAGAGACTGAACTTAAGTTCTAATATAAAGGTAGTAGAAGCACAGGAAGGCATGAGTGTTGATAAAAATATTGTATACATAGCTCCTGGTGGATATCATATGGAAGTATGGAATGATAAAAAAATACATTTAAATAAGGAACCTGCAATCTGGGGAGTGAGACCTGCAGTGGATAAACTGTTCATATCTGCTTCAAAGGTATATAGAGAAAATATTATCAGTGTAGTTTTGACGGGCATGGGAAAAGATGGGGCGGAAGGAACTGTAGAAATTAAAAAAAATGGGGGTGTTACCATATCCCAGGATGAGTCTACCTCTACCATTTATGGTATGCCTAAAGTTGCATATGAAACGGGAAAAGTAGATTTTGTTTTGCCAATACATCAAATAGCAAGAGAAGTTTTAAAAATAACTAAAGTTGGTAGGGGGTAAAGTTATGGATATGGCCTATTTTGAGCAGTGGGTTTTAAAAGAATTCAATATAAACCTATCAGCCTATAAATCAAATCAGCTGCATAGAAGAATAAACAGTTTAATGTCTAGAGTAGGTGTAGGCAGCATAGATGAGTATATATCCCTCTTAAAAAGAGATAGTACGCAGAGGCAAAAATTTCTAGATTTTATTACAATAAATGTATCTGAGTTTTTTAGAAATCCAGATATATTTGAAGAACTTAAGGTTATATTAAAACAAGAATTGTTTCCTAAAAACAGTTCTTTAAAGATATGGAGTGCAGCTTGTTCAATTGGAGCGGAACCTTATTCTATAGCTATATATCTAGATGAATTATCAAAAGGTGGAAGACATAAAATACTGGCTACAGATATAGATAACACTATAATTGAAAGAGCTAAAAAGGGTGAATATACTTTATCAGAAGTAAAAAATGTGAAAAAAGAATATTTAAGCAGATATTTTACACTAAAAGATGATAAATATATTATAAATTCTAGTATAAAGAGTTTAGTTAATTTTAAAAAACACGACTTAATATTAGAGAGTTATGAAAGTAATTTTGATTTAATAATATGTAGAAATGTGGTAATATATTTTAATCAGGATATAAAAAACCAAATATATAAAAAATTTAGTCAAGCGTTGAAAAAAGGTGGGTTATTATTTGTTGGAGCCACTGAAAGTATATATAATTTTAAGGATTATGGCTTTGAGAAGGCTTCTACCTTTATATACAGAAAGTTATAAGGAGGGAAAGGAATAATGGATACATCACAGTATATGTCTATGTTCTTGGAAGAAGCAATGGACAATTTACAGATTTTAAATGAATCACTACTCCAACTTGAGCAAGAACCTGACAATATAGACAAAGTAAATGAAATTTTTAGAGTGGCACATACATTAAAAGGCATGGCAGCTACCATGGGATTTAATGAAGTGGGAGAATTGACCCATAAAATGGAAGATGTTCTGTCACGATTTAGAGATGGTAAGTTAAAGGTTACTCAAGATGTAGTGACAGTTTTGTTTAAGTGTCTGGATACCCTTGAACAAATGATAAAAAATATAGAAAATGGTGTAGAAGAAAATATTCCTATACAGGGCATTATAGAGGAATTGGAAAATATATCTAATGTAAAAGATGATATGGATGAAAAAGAAAATGTGAAACAGGAAATTCAGAAAGATAAAGATGGTAATTATCCAAAGGATACTAAAAATTTACAGATAGAATTAAATGAATATGATATAAATATAGTTAAACAGGCACAAGATAAGGGATTTAATTCATATCAAATAAGAATAGTACTTAGTGAAAATACATTATTAAAATCTGCCAGGGCGTTTTTGATATTTAAGAGCCTGGAAGAAATGGGAGAAATAATAAAGTCTGTTCCAGGCACGGAAGATTTAGAGAATGAAAATTTTGATTTTGAAATAGAGCTTACTTTTTTAACTACCAGTGACAAAGACAAAGTATATGAAGCTTTAATGAATATATCTGAAGTAGAATCAGTATCCGTAGAGAAGGTAGATGTAAAAGTAGAAAAGATAAAGAAAATGCAGGTTAAAGATGGTGAAAGTGAAGAAATAAAATCAGCCATTCAAAGTCAGGCTGCCCGGGCACAAGCTATAAAACCAAAACCTGCCCTTGTACCTGACAAAGAAAATAAAAAGACTGTTAAGAAAGAATCCAATAAGAAGATACATCAGTCTGTAAGAGTAGATTTAGAGAGACTGGATAAATTTATGAATATGGTGTCAGAATTAGTTATAAACAGGACAAGACTTGAACAAATAAGCAGTAACTACAAATTAAATGAATTAAATGAAACTTTAGAGCAAGTGGCCAGAACTACTTCAGACCTGCAGGATTTGGTTATGAAAATTAGGATGCTGCCTCTTGATACTGTATTTAACAGGTTTCCAAGGATGATAAGAGATTTATCTGTAGAGCTTAACAAAGAAATGGAACTTGTAATTGAGGGAGCAGATACAGAACTTGACAGAACAGTAATAGATGAAATAGGAGAACCTTTAATTCACTTAATCAGGAATGCCGCAGACCATGGCATAGAGTCAAAAGAAGAGAGAATTGCAAAGGGAAAAAATGTGGCTGGAAAGATAAGTCTTATTGCATATCAGGAAGGCACTAATGCAGTAATAAAGGTTGTAGACGATGGAAGTGGAATACCTGTAGATAAAGTAAGGCAAAAAGCAGAAAACATGGGGATAAATACCGAGGGAATGTCTGATAGTGATGTGAAAAACCTTATATTTTTACAGGGATTCAGTACCAATACTGAAGTAACAGATATATCTGGCAGGGGAGTGGGTATGGATGTGGTTAAAACAAAAATATCTGCCCTGGGAGGAACTGTAGATGTTGTAAGTGAAAAAGATCAGGGTTCTGCATTTATAATAAGGCTTCCACTTACACTGCAGATAATTCAAGTGCTGTTGGTAGGTGTAGGTAATGAAACTATGGCTATATCCTTAAGTTATGTAGATAGAGTTATAGACTATAAGGATGACTTAATAAAAATGACCAATAACAAAGAGGTTATAATACATAATGGAAATGTAATATCTCTTGTAAGGTTATATAATAAGTTGGGAGTTGAAAAATCTAAAAGCAATAAAAATTATATAGTAATAGTGAAAGTGGGAGAAAAGACTGTAGGACTTATGGTAGATTCCCTGCTGGGTCAGAGAGAAATTGTTATAAAACCTTTAGGAAAGACATTACAAAATTTAAAGGAATATATGGGAGCAACAATACTTGGAGATGGTCTTGTAACATTAATACTGGATGTTGCTGCTCTGGTATAAGGAGGATGTATATGGACTATAAAAGCCTTACACCCATGCAACTTGATGCGCTAAAGGAAGTTGCAAATATAGGTACGGGAAATGCAGCTACAGCCCTGTCACAGCTTATAAATAAAAAAGTTGACATTACAGTACCAGATATAAATATAGTACCCTTTAATGATATTTTTACAAGTATTGAGGGAGACGAAATAGTTGTAGGTGTAATAGTTAGAATTTTAGGAGATACACCAGGAAATATATTATTTATATTTGAAAAGGAAACGGCACTGGATTTAATTTCCATGATGATAGGGCAGAGGGAAGAATATTTAAGTGATATGGGAAATTCTGTACTCTGTGAAGTAGGCAATATAACATCCAGTTCATATATGAATGCAATAGCCAAATTTACAGGGTTGTATATGATACCTTCAGTGCCTGCAGTTACCTGTGATATGTTAGGAGCAATACTTTCCACTACATTTATAGAATCTGGACAATTTGATGAACATGTATTGGATATAGAAACATTATTTATGCAAAATAACTCTAAAATAAGCGGGCATTTTTATTACGTACCCATGCCCGGTTCGCTGGGAAAAATTTTTAATGCTTTAGGAATAGGATAAATATTAGTAGTAAATAGTTTGGAGGGAAAGAAATGGCTAAAATATTAATTGTGGATGATGCTGCATTTATGAGAATGATGATAAAGGACATACTAGAGAAAAATGGTTTTGAAGTAGTAGGAGAAGCTAATAACGGAATAAAGGCTGTAGAGTTATATAAAAAGGAAAAACCGGATGTGGTTACTATGGATATAACAATGCCTGATATGGATGGTATTGAAGCAGTAAAGCAAATAAAGGCTATTGATGCAAGTGCAAAGATAATAATGTGTTCAGCTATGGGACAGCAGACTATGGTTATGGATGCCATAAAAGCAGGGGCCAGGGATTTTATAGTAAAACCCTTTCAGCCAGATAGGGTATTAGAAGCAATAAATAAAGTTGTGGCTTCATAAATTAAAATTTTATAATTTATATAAAGATACTGTAGGTTATAACGAAAACATTAAATGTGGGTAAATTTTTTATTAAACTCTAAAGAAAAATTAAATCTGCCATTTAGTATAGATGGCATTTGTATACATAGTTTTGTGTATCTCTACACAAGGAGGTGTAAATATGCAGGTTGTTATATTTAGATTAAACAATGAACAATTTGCCGTGGAAACAGCTAAAGTCCAAAGTATAAATGATGCCATGGAAATAACTAAGGTTCCCAAGGCACCAACTCATATAAAAGGGCTTATAAATTTAAGGGGTAATGTAATATCCCTCTTAGATATAAATTTTCTCATGGATATTCCTAAAAGTGATGAAGGTGAAGCAAATGTAATAATACTTGAGATGGAAGATGAACTTGTAGGAATAAGTGTAGATCAGGTAGATGAAGTTTTAGATTTGGAAGAAAATGTTATAGAAAAGGAAAATGATGAAAGGAAACAAGCCTATATAAAGGGAATAATAAACTTTAAAGATAGAATAGTTACTTTAATTGACATAGATAGACTTCTTTCGGATTAAGGCATCCTTAAATAAATAATTAGTTTGGTTAGTTATTTGTTTAAAAATAACTAAAATTTTCTTAAGAAATGGGTGGAGTAAAATGGCAGATATATTATCCCAGAATGAGATAGACGCCCTCTTAGCTGCTCTGTCTACAGGGGAACTTACTCCAGATGAAGTGCCCCAGGAGGAAGAACAGCAAAAGGTAAAACCATATGATTTTAGAAGTCCCCAAAAATTTTCTAAAGATCATATAAGAACTCTTGAACTTATTCATGACAATTATGCCCGAATAATTTCTAATTATCTGACTGCACAGGTCAGGAGTAATGTAAAAGTAAAAATAGAATCGGTGCAGCAGATAACTTATGAGGAGTTTATTCATTCTGTGCCAAACCCTACTATTTTAACTATATTTAAAATGCCACCTTTAAGTGGAACTGTGCTATTTGAAATAAATCCTCAATTTGTGTTTGAAATTATAGATTTGCTTTTAGGGGGAAGTGGAGCTGGAAAGTATAAGGCTAGAGAATTTACAGATATAGATAAAAATATTATAAAAGTAGTAAATGAAGGGCTCATATCTAACTTAAAGTTGGCTTGGGACGATGTAATGGAAGTAGAAACAGAAGTAGAAGGAATTGAAACCAATCCTGCATTAAATCAGACCCTTGCACCTAATGATCCTGTTGCCCTTATAAGTTTTTCTGTAGAAATGGGTAAGACTACTACTTTCATAAATATATGTATTTCTTATTTGAGTATAGAAAAAGTATTGGACAAATTAGTAGTTCAGTACTGGTTTCAGGACAGCAGCGAAGATGCATTAGAGGATTCCAAGGAAAAACTTAGGGAGAGATTAAATATAGTTGGAATTCAGCTTACCGCCCTGCTTGGAACTACAGAAATAACAGTAGATGAATTTTTAAATTTAAATATAGGTGATGTGCTGGCTTTGAAGGAAAAAACTACAGATCCTGTAAAGTTGATGTTGGAAGATAAGATATACTATTATGGGAAACCCGGTTTAATAGGAAAGAATATGGGGGTTGAGGTATTAGATATTATAGATAAGGATGTGGAAAATTATGAGTAATGGCTTTCTTTCGCAGGAAGAAATAGATGCACTTTTAAATGGGGGACAACAGGATAATAGTGCTTCTCAACCAGAAACAGCTGCTGATGTTGAAAATACGTCAGAATTGTCAGATATAGAGAAGGATTTACTTGGAGAAATAGGCAATATATCTATGGGGTCTGCTTCCACAGCACTTTCTACAATAATAAATCAACAAGTAAACATAACTACTCCGGTGGTGACATTGACTACTCTGCAAAAATTAAAAGATGAATTTGAGATCCCAAATGTTGCCTTGGAGGTTAAATATACAGCAGGTATAGTTGGAGAAAATCTTTTAGTTATGAAGCTTACAGATGCATATGTAATAGCAAACCTTATGATGGGCGGAGACGGAAGAATTGAAGAAAGCATTAATGAACTCAGTGAAATAGAAATCAGTGCAGTATCTGAAGCTATGAATCAGATGATAGGCTCTGCAGCTACTTCTATGGCTACCATGTTTTTGAGAGAAATAAATATATCTCCGCCTGTGTCTAATATATGGGCTGATGATACGGAACCTTTATCAAAGGAAATATCTGAGGATGAAACAATTATAAAAGTATCCTTTTCTCTTAAAATAGGAGAGTTAGTAGACAGCCATATAATGCAGCTATTTCCAGTAAGTACTGCTAAAAAGATAATTTCCATAATGATGGGAAAGGAAGAGGATGAAAAAGAAAGTGGTGTAGAAAAAAATTCAGAAGTTTCTAAAGAGCAAGATACACAATCTCCTGCTGCAGCAGGGACTTCTTCTGGTACCCAACCAGAGGTCTGGCAAGAAGAAACTTCACATAATATATATGAAAAACCTATAGAAACCAATGTAAATAAGCAACCGGTAGAAGTACAAAAGGCAGTTTTTCAACCTTTGGATACTTCACCATCAAAAGGCAGCATGCCTAGGAATATAGATTTAATACTGGATGTACCTCTTGAAATATCTGTAGTACTTGGGAGGACCAAAAAGAATATTAGGGATATATTGAATCTGGGTACAGGCTCTCTGGTAGAATTGGATAAGCTAACTGAGGAACCAGTAGAGATCCTAGTAAATGGGAAAAAAGTGGCTTATGGAGAAGTAATCGTAATAGATGAGAACTTTGGGGTAAGAATAAAAAGTATTGTTAGCAATGAGGATAGAATTAGTTCTCTTAAATAAGCGGGGATTAGATCCTGTAAAATAGGATCAATCCCCTATTTTAATTTTTTATATTATTAAATTTACAGTTTCATTAAAGTGGGAAAATAAAGGGATTTTGGGCTGAAATTAAACTGTTTATCTTCAATTGAAGGTATAAATATTAAATTCACATACCCGATAATATTAATAATTATTGAAGAAAGAACATTTAAAGCTGTTAAGTTTAAGGAGTGTATTTTATATGAAGATTAATGGAATCAACTTGAACAAAGTACTAAATATCTATGGAGGAAATAAAAAAGAATATGGAACAACTAAGGTTACAGGACAGAAGGATTCCATTGAAATTTCATCTGTGGGAAAAAGTTTAAGTTCCTATATTCAAGGGGATGAAGCTATAAATTCTAAGGAAAAGATAGAAAATATAAAAAAAGCTGTAGAAAATGGTACCTATAATGTGGATAAAAAATTAGTTGCGGCTAAAATTATGGAATCTATGAAGGAAAAAATATAATGTACCCTACTACAGGGAGGTGAAGCAGAGTGCTTTTGGAATTAAAGCATATAATGGAAGAGGAATACATAGTTTTGAAAGAACTTTTAGAAGCCTTAATAGAGCAGAATAGATATCTTATAAGAAAAGAGGTATTTAATCTAGATAAAATAGTAAAAGTTTTAGAAGAAAAGAGTAAAACCGTAGCCCTCTGGGAGACGAAAAGAAGAAAGCTAACTAAAAATAGGTCCATGAGAGAAATAATAGCAGAAGCAAAAGATAAAAATTTAGAAACAATCTATAAAGACATAGTGGAAATACTTCGGAAAATGGAATTTCAAAAGGATACAAATGAGGCCCTTATAAAGCATGGCATGATTTTTACCCACCAGATGTTAAGAGCTCTCAATCCAAATATGGAGGCAAAGACCTATAATGCAGTTGGAAGGAGCAGATAATTGAAAAAAGGAGATGATTAAATGCCGGGTTTATTTTCGATATTTAATACGGCAAAAAGTGGACTTTTTGCCCAGCAAACCGCGATAAATGTTACTTCTCATAATATAGCCAATGCACAAACGGATGGATATTCAAGGCAGAGAGCAAACCTTGTTACTACCACACCATATACCATGCCAAATATGAACAATGCGGCTAGTGCAGGACAGCTGGGAACAGGGGTAACAGTGGCATCAATAGACAGAATAAGAGATAGTTTTCTGGATTACCAGATAAGAGTGGAAAATGGAGTTAATGGACAGTATACAGCCAAGGATAAATACCTGAGCCAGGTTGAAAATATACTGAATGAACCAACAGACAGCGGTATATCCTCTCTCATGAGTCAGTTTTTTAGCTCATGGCAGAACCTGGCATCCTCTTCTCAAAACAGCAGTACTGTAGCCCAGCAAGCTTACCAGCTTACCAACAATTTAAACAGTACTTATTCACAGCTTACAAGTCTTAAGGATGATACTAACAGTGAGATAAAAGGTACAGTAACGGATGCAAATAGCATACTTACTCAAATTTCACAGTTAAACCAGCAAATAAAGGATGTAAAAATGACGGGAAATAACCCCAATGATCTTTTAGACAGCAGGGATTTGCTCTTAGATAAACTAAGTAATGAATTTGGAATAAATATAAATCAAAAAAATTATGATGGTATAGATGTAACTACTTCTAACAGTTCTATATATGGAGATGCAAGTGATAATGGTGCTGCACCTTTAGTTTCAAATGGAGGGTCACCCCTTAATATAGTTCAATCTGATAATCCAGATGATACAAATGTGGCTACTTTTTCTTATGTAAGCAGCATAACTCCTGTTACTGATACTAATGGAAATCCTGAGGTTGTTGGTACGGACAGTAATGGTAATTCTATATATCAGTACACTGTAGTTTATTATAAAAAAGGGGATACTACTACAGATGCCAACAAGGTTACTATAACTGTAAATATGACATCGGATGAAGCAAAAGAGTTGGATGAAAGCAGGGTGCTCTGGGCTGATAATAGTGGAACAGCATATAGCGTTACCAATAAAGATTCTTCAGGAAATCCAATAAAAGATTCTTCAGGAAATGCAGCTGAAGCAATTAACGGAAGTCTAGATGGAACAGGAGGTACCGTCGATTTTGACCAACTTGCACTTTTCAAACCACCATCTGGAGAGTTAAAAGGATATACCTCAGTTCAGAATAATATAGACGATTATCAGGATGAACTGAACAAGCTGGCTAAATCTATGGCTCTTTCTGTAAATGCCATAATAAGTCAGAGCAGCACCTGGGTGGCAGATGGTAGCGGTTCCCCAGAAGGGGGGATAAACAATTTTTTTGTAAATGGAGATCAAACAGATCCGTCCCAATATTCAGCAACTGATGAAAATAATATAACTGCAGGCAACATAACTGTAAATGTGGCAATATTAAATGATCCTTCTAAAATAAAGTTAGCCACTAAATATGATTCCAATGGTAATTCCTTAGGCACTGATACAGACGGCAACAGGGCACTGGCTGTGGCACAGTTGGCAAACAGCCTCATGAATATTCAAAGTGTAACCGGGAGTTCCACAAGGGAAGACCTTATAGGAAGTACTTTTGCTGCAGATAGTACTTTAAACAATGTATATTCTGTGGGAACAGTAAATGGTGGATCTACTTTAGATAATTATTTTACTGATCTTGTAAATAAGGTAGGTATGAATGAGCAGGAAGCAAAAAAACAGGTGGATTACGAAACTACCCAGCTTGACAGCTTTAACCAGTCCAAGGAATCAAATTCAGGAGTTTCCATGGATGAAGAAATGACAAACCTCATTCAATTTCAGCACTGCTATCAGGCAAATGCAAAGATGATATCTACTATAGATGAACTTTTGGATGTGGTGATAAATGGACTTAGAAAATAGTTAACAGTATACAATTCGCAGCTTAGGAAAATAATTCATTAAAAGAATGTAAAGTAATATGTAAAATATTAAGTTCAATAGTTAAAACAACAAGAAAAAACTGTGAACTCTAAAATAGTGAATAGTGAACTGTGAATTGAAGAAAAAGGAGGAAAAGTTTTGAGAGTAACAAATAAATATCTTGTAAACAGTTTTCTCTCAGATATGCAGAGAAACCTTAGTAATTTAAATACAATTCAGCAGCAGATGTCTTCTACTAAAAATTTTTCCAAACCCTCTGATGATCCTCTAAATGTACAGAAGGCTATGCAGCTCCAAACTTCCATAAATGCTAATGACCAATATGGTACAAATATAAAGACTGCATTAACCTGGATGGAAACTACAGATACGACGTTGGGACAGATAGGAACTGTTCTTACTAATATAAGAAGCAATTTGGTACAAGCAGGGAATGCAGGGTATGGACAGGATGATAGAGATAAAATTAATGATGGAGTAAACCAACAGGTATCTCAATTAGCCGGGCTTTTAAATACAGATTTAGGTGGAGAGTATATATTTGGAGGTACTCAAGGGTTGTCAAAGCCTGCAACAACGGATACCTATAATATAACACGTGAAGTAACAAACGAAGACGGTACTACAACTACTGATACCTATAATGGATGTGTGTCTTTAGAATATGCTGATAAAGATGGGAGTGTGTTAAAAGCCCTTCCGGAGGTGGTGTCAAAAGATTTTAATGTAAACAATTGGACAGGTAACGGCATAACTTTTAATGTAAATGGAACGGATTATTCATTAACTGTAAATTCTTCAGATAAGAATGTAGATGATGTGGTAAAGGATTTGAATACTCAAATACAAAGTAATTCTAATCTTAAAGATAAAGTGAATGTGGTGAAGACTAATGACGGAAATATAAAATTTTTAGCTGTAAATAGTAGTGATGTTATAAATATCACTACAAGTATATCCGATATGTCTTCTGTTACAGGAAAACAGCTTTCAAATACAGCTGTGGACAACATAGGTTCTGACAAAAATGTAGAGGTATCTCAGGGAGTAGTTCTTTCCTATAATGCCACAGCAGTAGATGTTATGCAGTATGGAGATGGACAGGATAATAGTATGGGGGCACTTATGGATAGAATAGTACATCATTTAGCTGGCCAGGTTCAATCACAAACAGATGCTAGTGGGAATACAGTAACTAAAGATACAGCAGGCGCAATACTGGGTTCTGATGGTAATTATTATGTGTGGAAAGATGATGAAAGCGCAGCGACACAGGCACTTAGCAATCAAGATCTTACGGATATAGATGCAGCTTCTAAACAGGTACTTAAAGTTCGTTCCCAAATAGGTGCAAAGGAGAGCAGAATGAGTGACCTAAGTGATCAAAATGATTCTACAAAGGTAAGCCTAACTGATACCCTTTCAAACATAGAAGACATAGATGTAACAGAGAAAACCGTAGAATATTCCAGTATGGTTACAGTATATACAGCTTGTCTTCAAACCAGTGCGAAGATAATGCAGAAGACTCTTATGGATTATCTTAGTTAATTATAAACTGTTAATTTAAAGGGGATTGATTATGAAATTAAATACACAATACCACGATGTGTTAAACTATGAGGAAAAAGATATAATAACCTTTAAAAGGGGTATTCCGGGTTTTGATCATTTAAGAAAATTTATACTGGTTCCAGTAGAGGAGAACAATTCCTTTTATATACTTCATTCTATTGAAGATAATACTATTGGAATTGTAGTGGTCTCACCTTTTGATTTATTTAAAAATTATGAATTTGACTTAAGTGAGGATAAGGCAGCTGAACTGAAGATAAAAAGCGAGGAAGATGTATTTGTAGTAAATACGGTCACTTTGAACTCTAAATTAGAGCATATAACTATTAATCTAAAAGCTCCTATAGTCATAAATATAAACCAAAATGTTGGGGAACAATTAATACTGGATAAAGCTGAATATCCCATAAAATACCCACTTTTTAAAGGAGGAGTTTAGTTGTTAGTTATAAGTAGAAAAAAAGGGGAAGCTCTACTTATAGGTGAGGATATAGAAATAACAGTTACAAAAATAGAAGAGGGTACCGTTAAGCTTTCCATATCTGCACCTAGAAGTGTTACTATACTTAGAAAAGAACTCTACAGGGAAGTAGAAAAGGAAAATAAAAATGCAGCAGCTTTAGATATAAGCATATTGAAAAAATTAAGAAAGTAATTTGTATAATAAATAGAAACTAAATTTAAAGAGGTGTTAGCATGGAAGTTAGAGATATAGGTCAAGGAGGACAGGTATCTTTTGGCACAGGTAATAATGGTAGTGCAGAAAATTCAGGCAGCATAGGTAGTACAATTGCAGAAAATAGCAATGTGGATACTAAAGCAGTAAATAAACAAAGTAATGGGGAAAAAAATATAAAACCTGAAGATGCAAAAAAAGCGGTAGATAAGTTGAATAAATTAATGGAAGACACCCCTACCCACTTGGAATATGAAATTCATGGAAAATTTAATGATGTAATAGTAAAAGTTATAGATGATAAAACTAAAGAAGTTGTAAAAGAAATACCCTCGAAAAAGATAGTGGATATGGTAGATAAACTTTGCGAGCTGGCTGGACTTTTTATGGATAAAAAAGTATAACAATGATTTAAGTTAATAGTTAATAATTAATAGTGAATAGTTAAGGATATTTTTCTACGAAAAATTGATCATTAGCTCTTAATTTTAAATTCTTAACTATTAACTAAAAACAAAGTGGGGTGATTTTCATGGAATTTAGATTAAATAAGGTAGACCTAGAGGTTCGACACAGGGTGAAAGAGACTACAAGTGCGGGGAAAGTCCATAACAAAAGAGGAATTTTTATAAATAAGGAGTATAAAGACAGGGGAAAGGACAGACAGGGAGATTTTCGTTCTGAACTTAATAAGTATAAACAAGGGAAAAATAAAAAGCGTATTTTAGTGAAAGCTGTTAAAGTAGAAGAAGTAGAAATAAAGGCCTTTAAAAAAGAAAAGGACAATATTTCCAAAGATACCACAAGGGGAATTATTTTGGATGTGAAGAAATAGTTAGAAACAGTTAGGAATTGAAAGTAAATGAAGAAATTTTTTAACATAGTTAAAAGATTTCAACATTTACTGTTCACTCGTAATTATGAACTATTAACTTAAAAAAGGAGAGTTTAGAGTATGTATACAGCTAATGCTTACAGCACATATAAAAATAACAGTGTGAATTATGCATCCAAAGAGCAGTTGCTTTTGATGCTGCTAGATGGGGCAGTTAAGTTTGCAAAAATAGGTAGACAAGCTATTCAGGAAAAAAATATACCCAAAGCTCATGAAAATATAGTGAAAACCCAAAAAATTTTTTATGAGCTTATGATGACACTGGATTTAGAAAAAGCGGAAAACTGGGGAGCACGGCTTATGAGTCTATATGATTTTATAGTTAGAAGACTTATAGATGCAAACATAAAAAAAGATATAAAAATTATGGATGAAGTAATTCCATTTATAGAACAGGTTAAGGATATGTGGCAAGAAGCCTATAAAGTTTCCAAAGGAATAAAAAAATAATCAAAAACTAAAAAGGAGGATTGAAAATGACAACTATAAATAGTAGCAGCAGTACTAGTAGTGCCACTACTAGTACTTATAATAGTGGAAGTACTATGAGAATTACTGGTATGGCTACTGGACTTGATGTAGACAGTCTTGTAAAAGCCATGTTAACTTCAGATCAGACTAAAATAGATACAGCTAAGCAAGCTCAGCAGACAGCTCAGTGGAAGCAGGAAGCATATCAAAGTATAATCACAGATATAAAGAGTTTACAAAGTACTTATTTTGATATAACCAATTCAACTAATTGTTTAACCACATCGAGTAATTATAATTCATTAACTGCATCAAGTACAGAGGGTTCAATAGCTACTGCAACTACGAATTCAACTGCTGTACAAGGAACTTATAATGTCACTGTAGGGGCAATAGCAAAATCAGCAACTATGCCTAGTAGTAAAATTATTGCCAGCCAGGTACAATTAAATGATGGCTGGAGTGGGAAAACTATAGCACTTAGTGATGGAAATAGTTCAGATAATGAAAGTATAACAATTGATTCATCCTTTTCAGGGAGTATTGATGATTTAGTAACATCTCTTAACACTAAATTACAGGCCACAACAAACTATACAGATTTAACTGTAAGTAATGATAATGGAAAATTAAAATTCACCAATGGCTCAACAAGTAATGCCATAACTATAGATGGTTCCAGCATTCCAGATATAGGAACAACTAAAACTGTTGCTGCAAATAATGGCACTTATGAAACATCTGGATTTGACAATTCTATATTAAGCGGTTGGAGTGGTAAAAGTATAAGTTTTGATATAAATGGTGATACTACAAACCCTGTTACTATAACTATACCTAGTACTGGTATAAGTTCAGCATCAGATTTAGTAAGTTCTATTAATAATCAAATAAGTTCGCAAAGTAAATTGAGTGGATTATCTGCATCACTTATAACTGATGGCAGCACTAATTATATAAAATTTAATGTTTCAAGTAGTAGTACTAGTACAATAGCAATTGATTCATCAAATACTACTGTAAGTGGTTTGAGTTCAATAAGTAGTATTTCTAGTTCTTCTTCAAACATTAAGTTAACCTCGTTAGATAGTTCGCTTAATAGTAGTCTAGTATTAAACTTAAAATATGATGGTAATGATGTAGCTGTTACGCTTGATAATACCAAGGGTGGAGCAACTATAAATAGCTTGCTTCAAGCAATAAATACAGCTACAGGAGGAAAGGTTACAGGGAAAATAGATGATACCACCGGAAAACTTACTCTTCAAACTTCAGACACAGGAAGTATTGCTAGCTTGGAAATTGAAGATACTTATACTAAATCAGATGGAACAACAAGTGCTGCAACAACAAGTGCTTTATTAACGGCCCTAGGTTTGAGCAGTGGTACAACAGCTAAAGGTACTGATGCCACGGTTACAATTACTGAACCAGGTGGAACTGCAAAAACATTAACAGAAACGTCTAATAGTTTCACTATAAATGGTGTTAATTATAACCTTGTATCTGCAGGAACTACTAGTTTGTCAGTGACATCTGATACTCAAGCAATTTATGATAAGATTAGCGGTTTTTTAGATAAATACAACAGTTTGGTAAGTGAAATTTACACAAAACTTACCGAAAAGAAAGATTATGATTACCCGCCTTTAACAGATGCTCAAAAAAGTGGAATGACTGATACTCAAATAACAGCATGGGAAACTAAAGCTAAAACAGGAATATTAGCAAATGATAGCAATCTTGAAAATTTGTTAACCGATTTAACCAGTGCTTTTACTATGCCTGTAACAGCTTCCGGCAGCAATATATCATCATTGGCTTTTGGTAACTATGGTTCATCATCTATAGGCATTGATACATCTAATGACGTAACTGATGGAGGTCAAGTTACTATACAAGATGCTACCAAACTCAAAGCTGCTATAGCTAATAACCCAGATCAACTTATTAAGCTTTTTACGAATTCACCAGGTAGTACAGTTACAGATACTACTGAAAAGTTTAATGAATCCGGAATATTCCAAAGAATAAGTACTATACTTACAAATAATGTGGGAGTAACTGGCACTACATTAAATAATGCAATATTGACTCAATATGCTAATCTTCAAGATGACTATAGTGCAACAGGAGGATCGGGTACAGGTACTATTCCAGATCAAATTTATGATCAACAGCTTTTAATTACGCAATATACAGATAAATATAATACAGATCAAACTAATTATTATAATAAGTACTCACAATTAGAATCACTTATCACTCAAATGAATGCTCAGCAATCAGCGATTAGTTCAATGTTATCCAGCGGCTAGAGCTAAAATCTAATTCAATTTAGGAGAAGTTTTAAATATGGAAGAAAATTTAAAGAGTGTTTTAATTAAGTATAGAGATTGTACATTAGAAATTATGAAACTACTAGAAAAAAATGATATAGATTCTGTTGATGATCTTGTACGAAAAAGACAAAATGTATTGGATGAAGCAATGGGGATTAAATGTTCCAAAGAAGAAACTAAATTAGTAAACGAAGAACTTAAGTTGCAGCAACTTCAAGATCAGGTAAATGTTTTAATATTCAAAAGACTTAAGGAAATTAAAGATGCCATGCAAAAAAATTCAGATAATAGACATGCAAATATTGCCTATAGAGGAGTAAATGGTAACATGCCTAGAATATTTAGTAAAAAAATATAAAAAAATGAGAAAAAATTATAAAGTTAAAATTTATTGCAACGAATTATATAGTATGGTAATAACAATTAAATTTAAATAAATTAAATAGTGGACAAGGAAGTTCACTAGAAAAATCAAGGAGGAAAATATTATGATAATTAATCACAACCTTATGGCAATGAATGCCAACAGAAACATAGGTATTAACTCTAATAATGCAGCAAAGTCTATGGCAAAACTCTCATCAGGTCTTAGAATAAATTCAGCAGCGGATGATGCAGCAGGATTAGGTATTTCTGAAAAAATGAAAGGTCAGATTAATGGCCTAGATCAAGCGACAAGTAACGCTCAAGATGGTATTTCAATGGTTCAAACAGCTGAAGGTGCTTTAAATGAAACTACTTCTATTCTTCAAAGGATGAAACAGTTAGCAACACAAGCAGCCAATGGTACAACTACATCTGACGACAGATCTTCTATACAAGATGAAATGAATCAGTTAACATCAGAAATAAACAGAATAGGAAACACAACTGAATTTAATACTCAAAAGGTATTAAATGGTGGAATTGGATCAACTGATACAACTAAGATAACTCAAGCTACTAGTGCAGCAGTTACTATTGGTTTTGCAGCTGCCGCAGGTACTTTATCAGGAAAATTAACAGTAGACAATGTAACATTTGATTTATCTACTGTAGCTACTACAGCAAGTGAAACTGTAGATACTTTAATAAGTAGTTTGGACAATGTAACTTCTGGTGGAACTAAGTTATCTGATTTAGTTGATATTACAAAAACTGCAAGTGGAGGAATTGAATTTACAGACAAGGCAAGTGGAGCATCAAGTAAAATTACTCTTCATACTGCAGCTGGTGGTGCACTTCCAGCTACTGCCACCACTATTACATCAACAGGTAATCCAACATTAATTGAAAAAGCAGGATTACAGGCTACAACTACTTTAGGTGCAACTGCAGATACAACTATAACAAAGGATGCAACATTAAAAATAACTATAGGCTCAGATAGTGCAGTTGAAGTTAGCTTAGGTGATGGAGTAACGGACAAAACCTATTTAACTAAGACTGGTACAGACGCTAATGCGGATAAGTCTGCAATGAATGATCTTATAACAGATTTAAATGCATCACTTCAAAAAGCAGGATTATCTGATAAAGTTCAAGCTTCATTATCTAAAGATAATACAGTTCAATTTATATCAACCACTGGTCAAGATATAAGTGTTGCAAATGGAACAGGTACAGCTTTAGCTAGTCTAGGGTTTACTAGTGGAACAGATGCAACTACAGTTAAAAATGTGGAACAGGTTGCAGGACCAGGAGCAGCAGGAACAGGGTTTACCACAACCTTTCAAATTGGCGCTAATACTGGACAGACAATGACTCTTACAATAAATGATATGAGAGCAGCAGCACTTGGAGTAACAGGAAATGCAGGACAAAGTGGGTTTACTTCAACAAATACTGTAACAGATGGAACAACTAATGTTGAACAGGAGGCTGCATTAAATGTAATGACAACTACAGATGCTTCTAATGCAATCAGTACTATAGATAAAGCTATATCAACTGTATCAACTGAAAGAGGTAAATTAGGTGCAACAGAAAATAGATTAGATCATACGATAAATAATTTAGGAGTTGCATCACAAAACTTAACAACAGCTGAATCAAGAATAACAGATGTTGATATGGCTTCAGAATATGCTAACTATTCAAAATATAATGTAGAGAGCCAAGCTGCTCAAGCTATGCTTGCACAAGCTAATCAGCAGCCACAACAAATTTTACAATTATTAAGATAGTTTTTAAATTTAAGTATAGGAGTAGAGAGGAAACTCTACTCCTTATTTAATAAATATTGTTTTTATAGAGAATTCTAATTAGGAATTTTGCATAAAGATATTATTATGAATTTGCATTGAATTCTATTTTGAAAGGATTGAAATATATGAAACTTAGCATATGTATGATGGTGAAAAATGAAGAAAAAAATCTTGACATGTGTCTTGATAGTCTTAAAACTATTATGAATAAAGTATCTTCAGAACTAGTCATTGTGGATACAGGCTCAGAAGATAATACAGTTAGGATTGCTAGAAAATATACAAAAAAAACTTATTTTCATAAGTGGAATAATGATTTTTCTTCCATGAGGAATATTACCATTAATTATGCTAAAGGAGAATGGATTCTTATTATTGATGCGGATGAATTTATAGAAGACTGCAGTGAAATTTTGGTGTTTTTAAATTCAAAATATATAAATGAGTATAATTGCTGTAATTTATATGTAAAGAGCATAATGAATGAAAAGGAAAATGAATATGTTGTATCTCCATCGCCTAGAATGTTTAGGAACGATGGGTATTTTCACTATGAAGGAAAGATACACAATACACCAGTATTTAAAAGGCCTATTTTAACTTTAAATACTACTTTAATTCATACAGGATACATAGTTACAGATAATGAACTTATGAATAAGAAATTTGAAAGAACCAGTAATATTCTAAAGAATGAATTAGAAAAGAATCCTGATAACATATATTATGGCTATCAACTTTCTGTATCATATTCTATGCATAAAGATTTTAAAGAGGCTCTGGAGCAAATAGAAAAAACTTATGAAATTTTATCCAAAAGAAAGTCTGAAAAGACTGAATATATATACATATATTATCAGCTTGCCATGTGTAACTTGATGCTTGATAGTGTAGAATCCTATCAAAAAGCTGAAAAATATTGCTTAGAGGGATTGGAAAATGAAGACGAGCATATAGATTTGTATTTCTGCCTTGGAAAAACCTATATGTTTATGGATAGATACGAAGATGCCATAAAACAATACTTAAAATATATGGACCTTGTAGATAATTATGAAAATTTAAGAATAAGATATAATGGTTTAATTGAAGTATATACTATAAGTAGAAAAGAAGAAGTTTATCATGATATTAGTTATGCTTATTATAAATTATGCGATTATAAAAATTGCATAGATTATGCTAATAAAATTAATGGAGAAAAATACTTAAAAATGATAAGCAGAGCTGCCATAACAGCATTTATAGAAGAAACTAATTTTAATGGCTTAAAAGAATTTTATAATAGGATACTTGAGGTATCAGAAAAAAATGATATATTAGATTTTTTATCTATCCTTGAAAATTTTATATTGAAATTAGAAAAAGAAAAATATAAAAAGTATATAGATTGCTTTTCTGAAGGAAATGATACTTATTGTTATTTAAACAAAATAAGAAAAATGTATGAGGGCAATGAATATAGTTATGGTAACCTAATAACTCAATTTACAGATGAATTTACTCTTGCTGATCAACCAAATTATTTTGGAGATTTTATTTATTTTAAAATGACAATAGAAGAAGATATTTACAACATTTTATCTAATGTTATGGTTAATAAAATAGAGGAATTTATTGTATATATTACCAATAAATATAAAAATTTTAGCGAAGTAGTATACAATTACATATATAAAAATATCAATAGTAATTTCCATACGGTAAGAGTAAATAGACTATTTGAAAGATTTATTCTTGTCTTAGACAAAATTAATACTGAACAGTACAGAGATATTTTCAGTGATTATATAAATTGTGGAACAAAGTATATAAAACACATTTATAATAATGAAATATTAGATGAAAGAATAATTTATGATGTAAAAAATGAAGAAGATGCATTTTTTATATTTATGTATAAAGCAAATGAAGTTAAGAGCTATGATGAGAAAGAATACTTAACTTATTTAAGAAAGGCACTAGCAGTGTATCCTTTTATGAAAAAAGGAATAGAAATGCTTTTGGAGGATTATAAAAGGGAAGTAAATAGTACTAATGTTGAGTTTGAACAATATAAAGTTCAAGTAAAAAATACGATAAAAGCATTAATAGAAAATAATAAGTTAGATGAAGCCAGTAAAATTATTCAGGAATATGAACAAATAGTCAAAGATGATTTGGAGATAGTTTTATTTAAGTCTGAAATATCTCTAAAGAAACTTAAGAATGTTGATGTAAATTATAAGATGTAGAATCTTTAAGGGTGGAAAATATAATGAAGAATAAGATGGATTTGCTGAAAGGACAGTTAAAGAAGAATATACAGAAACTTGTGGATAGTGGTAATTTAAAAGAAGCTAAAGAATTAATAGATGAATATAAAAAGATGGTTGTTGATGATATAGATATTTATTCTATGTATGGAGTAATAGCAATTGTTGAAGGGAAGTTTTTAGAAGCGGAAAATATATTAAAAGACGGGTTAGAAAAAGAGCCTTACAATAAAGATTTACTATTTAATATGAGTTATTTAATGGATAATAATAAAAAAGATAAGAAGGCTTTGGAGTATTTTTGCAGAGCAAAACTGTTTAACAATAATGATAGCAATGTAAAAGTTGAAGATGTACTTTCTAATTTTAAGTCTACAGGTAATAATAGTCTAAGAGTTATTCATGGAACAATGGAAATCGCAAATCAGATGCATACTATAACAGAAGGATTAAAAAAATTAGGGGTTGATGCTAAAACGTTGAATTATTATCCTAATTATTTAGGGTATAAATCAGATTATAGTTTGAATGTGAATTCCTTTAAAGATATTAATGAAGCAAATATAGAAGCTAAAAAATTGGCTTCAAAAATGATTGCAGAAAATGATGTTTTCCATTTTTTGTTTGGAACAAGCTTGACATTAGATTATAGTGATCTTCCCTTGTTAAAAGAATTGAAAAAAAAAGTAATAATGCAGTATGTAGGTTCTGATGTTAGAATGTATTCAAAGGCAATAATATCAAATAAATATGTTAAAGTAAAGGATATGAATGAAGACAACATAAAAAGAAAATTAGAATTAATATCCAGGTATGTTCCAGATTGTTTAGTAGATTATGAACTTGCTGAGTATGTCAAGGATTATCATTCTAATATCCACTATACAAGAGCTGCGATAGATTTAAATAAATATAAATTTATAGGGCAAACATCTAACAAGAAATTTAAAATAGTTCATGCTCCAACTTCACCAGAGATTAAAGGTACAAGGTATATTTTAAAAGCAATTGAAGAACTAAAAGAAAAATATGATTTTGATTTTGAACTTGTTCAAGGAATGTCACATGAACAAGCTACTAAAACGTATGAGAAAGCAGATTTAATTATAGATCAAATATTAGCTGGATCACATGGATTGTTTGCAGTTGAATCAATGGCAATGGGAAAACCAGTAATTTGCTGGATAAGTGATTTTATGAGAGAAAGATATCCTAAAGAACTGCCTATAATATCGGCCAACCCAGATAATATTAAAGAAAAAATGGAATATGTTATTCAAAATAAAGATATGCTTAAAGAAATTGGAATAAAAGGTAGGGTATACGTTGAAAAATATCATGATATGAATAAAATAGCTACAGACATGATGGAAATATACAAGGGCTTATAGTTTGGGAGGTATAATATGATACAAGATAAAAAAATTTTACTGACAGGTGGAGCAGGGTTCATAGGTACAAAATTATGTAGCTTGCTTAGCGATAATAATGAAATATTAATATACGATAATTTAAAAAGAAACTCAATAAAAGATACAGATTTATTAAATAAAAGTAATATCACATTAAATCAAGGAGATATCCTTGATTTTAATCATATAAAGTCAGTAGTAGATGAATTTAAACCTAATGTTGTAATTCACTTAGCAGCAGTAGCAGGTATAGATACAGTTATAAAAAGTCCAGTAAATACTATGAAAGTTAATATGATTGGTACATATAATATTTTGGAAGCAGTAAGAGAACATAAAATTTATAGATTTATAGATTTTTCAACATCTGAAGTATTCGGATCTTATGCATATAAAGTTGATGAACAGCATACGACAAACTTAGCCCCAGTAGGTGAAGCAAGGTGGACTTATTCTGTATCTAAACTTGCAGGGGAACATTTGGCACATAGTTATTACAAAGAATATGATATGCCAGTAGTAACAATAAGGCCATTTAATATTTATGGAGCAGGACAAGTTGGAGAAGGTGCTATACATCAATTTGCTGTGAGAGCTATTAAAAATGAAGAAATACAAATTCATGGTGATGGTGATCAAATACGTTCTTGGTGTTATATAGATGATTTTGTAGATGGTATAATACTTTGTTTAGAAAAGAAAAATGCAATAGGAAATGCCTTTAACATAGGCAATCCAAGGGGAACTGTTACTATCTCAATGCTTGCTCAATTAATAAAAAGAATTGCTAATTCTAAGTCTAAAGTAGTTTATATACCTAAGAATTATGTGGATGTAGAACTTAGAATCCCAAACATAGACAAAGCTAAAGAAATATTAGGTTACGATCCTAAGTACGATTTAGCTGAGGGACTTGAAAAAACAATTGAGTGGTATAGAGGTGTTATAAATGATTAAACTTGCAGTTCCAGATATAGGAGATGAAGAATTAGAAGAAGTAAAAAAGGTTTTTGATTCAAAATATTTGGTCCAAGGAAAGTGGGTAGAAGAGTTTGAAAATGCAGTTAAAGAATATTTAAATGTAAAGCATGCTATTGCAGTAAGTAGTGGTACAGCTGCATTACATTTGGCATTGGTGGCTTTGGATGTAAAATCCGGAGATGAAGTTCTAGTACCTGATTTTACCTTTCCAGCTACTTCTAATGTTGTCGAAATTGTAGGAGCTACGACCAAATTTGTAGACATTAAGTTAGATAGCTTGTGTATGGATGTGGAAAAAATTGAAAATAAAATTACAGACAAAACAAAAGTCATAATTCCTGTTCAAGAGTTTGGTCAATCTTCTGATATGGATAAAATAATGGATATAGCTAAAAAATATAATCTTAAAGTTATAGAAGATGCTGCCTGTGCTTTAGGTGCAGAATATAAAGACAGTAAGGTTGGAACTATTGGAGATATAGGATGTTTCAGTTTACATCCAAGAAAAGCTATAACTACTGGTGAAGGTGGAATTATAGTTACTAATAATGATGAGCTTGCAGAGAAGATTAGAATACTTAGGAATCATGGCTTGAGTTATATAAATGGAAAACCTCAATTTGTAATGGCGGGATTTAATTATAGGATGACAAATATTCAAGGCGCTATTGGTGTAGTTCAAATTAAAAAATTAAGGGACATAATTCAAAAAAGGATAGAAATAGCTCACAAATATAATGAATTACTAAAAGATATAAAAGATATAACATTGCCAAATGAAAAAAGTTATGGAAAACATGTATGGCAGACCTATCATATAATTTTAGATGAAAAAATTGATAGAGATCAACTAATTGAAAAACTAAAGGCTGAAGGTATAGAAACTAATTTTGGTGCATATGCCGTTCATGAGCAGCGTTATTATCAAGAAAAGTATAAATATATGAATGATCAGTATGTAAATTCAATTAGCGCATATAGACAGGGATTGGCACTTCCTTTATATACTGATTTAAATACACAACAATTAAAATATGTTGTTGAAATATTATTTAAGCTTTTAGAAAAATAGTTTGCAATAAAGCTTAAAGGTAGGAGGCATGTAGCATATGCTTTATAAGGATAACTTTATTTATAAAGTAAATGGTATTAATGTTTTTGGCGGGGGAGCAATATATGAACAGGTAAAACCTTTACTGAATAATGAAAATATCATAATTAAAAATGTTTTTGATGATGGCTTTATAGAAGAAAAATATGATATTAATAAAGTAAATATGAAAAATATTGATTTGTTATATTGCGTCGGGTATAGCAATATGAAAAAAAGGTATAAAAGATATAAAGAAATTAAAGAAATGAAAGTATCGTTTATATCATTTATAGCAGATAATGCTATCATTTCTTCTGAAACAAATATCGGCAATGGAACAATAATTAATCAGGGAGTAATAGTAGATAATTATGTAACAGTAGGAGAATGTAGTTTTATTAATATTGGTGCTACAATATCACATCATTCTAAAATTGGAAACAATGTTTTTATTGCTCCAGGTGTTAGTATTGCAGGATGTGTTAATGTTAATGAAGGTGTTTTTATCGGTACAAATGCGACTATAATAGATTGTATAAATATTGGAAAAGATTCTGTTGTTGCAGCGGGTGCAGTGGTCATCAAAGATGTTCCTTCAAATTGTTTAGTAGCTGGAAATCCAGCAGTTATAAAAAAGTTATATAATGTTTCGGAGTGATTTATATTGAGGAGTATATTGATAACTGGAAGTAATGGTTTTATAGGAAAAAATATTAAGATGAAATTGGAAAATGATAAAAAAAATAAATATTTTTTTGGAACAACTTCTGATAATGTAAGTTGCATAAAATTTGAAAAAAATTATAATGACATAGGAGAAAGGTTACAAAATGAAATTATTGAATGTGTGGTCCATTTGGCATCAGCGATACCGTCTTCATTTGAAAATGTAGAATTTAATAATGTTTTTTTACCTAATGTACTAATGATGGATAATTTATATAAATTTTCACTGAAGAGAAATATTAAAAAGTTTATTTATATATCAAGTTTTGGTTCAATGAAAGATTATAAAAATTATAAAATAGAGGACTATTATACTTTATCGAAGATTCATGGTGAGCATGTTTGTGCTATGATGGAAAATAACGGAGTTGAAACTGCGTCATTAAGAATTTCATCACCTTATGGAGCATATTCAAATTCTAAAAGTGTAATAAATATATTTATTAAAAATGCTTTAATAGATTTGGATATTAATGTATATGGCACTGGTAAAAGAGAACAAAATTTTATTTATGTTGATGATGTGATAAATTCAATTGAAATGTTTATCAATACTAATAATAAAATAAATGGAGTATATAGTATTGTTTCTGATAATAATACATCTATGTTGAATTTAGCTAAAATAATAAAAGATATATGTAAATCGAAATCTAAAATTAATGTTGGAGAGTATATTGATATACAGGAAAATTTCAGACCGATTTATGATTATAATAGAGCATATAAGGAAATAGGTTTTAAACCAAATTATGATATTTATACTGGATTGAAAAGATATATAGAATGGTATGTGAATAATAAATGAGGATAGCTGTGATTTCGGATATTCATTCTAATTTTAATGCGTTGGAAAAGGTTGTTGATGAAATAAATAAATTAGGTTGCGATTTTAAAATATGTTTAGGAGACATGGTAGGATATTATGATAAACCTAATGAAGTTATTGAATGTTTAAAATATTATGATTTTAAATGTGTTAAAGGTAATCATGACAAATTTATCTTAGGTGAAATAAAATATAAAATAGAAAATGAAAAAATATATGGAGTTAATAGACATAGAAAATTGTTAAGTAATAAAAATGTTTTATTTTTAAAAAAATGTTCAGAATCTATTGATTTTGAATATAAAAATAAAAAGTATTGTTTTTGTCACTCATTTAAAGATGATTGTCAGTTTTATTTAAAGGGTAAAGATGATATTTTAAATAAATTTAATGATATAAAAATATATGATTATTATTTTCACGGCCATACTCATAGAAAAAATTATCTGAATGTTAAAAATCATATAATAATAAACCCAGGTTCAGTTGGTCAGCAAAGAGATAACACTTGGAAACCATCATTTTGTATAATGGATTTAGATAAAAATAAATGGAAAATAATAAGTGTTGAATATGATATTAAAACATATGTTTATAATTTAATGAATAACGGATATGATAAAATGTTGATAGATATATTTACAAAGAATATAGATTAATAATTAAGGTGGTGATTGTATGGATGATACTAATATTTTAATAACTGGCATTGGTGGTGCAGGTTTTGGTGAACAAATATTAAAAGCTTTAAAGATATCTGACTTAAAATTATTCATTGTAGGAACAGATATAACAGATATATGCTTTAATAAGAAAGATGTTGATGAATTTTTAACAATACCACCTGCATCAGATTTTAAGTATGAGCAAAATATAAGAGATATAATAATAAAATATAATATAAAAGCGATTTTTCCAGGCTCAGAACCAGAATTAAGATTTTTTAATAAAAATAGAGAAAAATTTAATGATGTATACATTGCTATTAATAGTAGAGAAATCATAGAGTTATGCATGGATAAATTTGAAACATATGAAAGGTTAAATAAATTAGGAATTTTACTTCCTAAATATAATAAAATTAATTGCATATCAGCTATAGAATCAATTGATTATTTTCCAGTTATTTTAAAACCAAGTACTGGTTCGGGAGGATCTTCTCATGTATATATTGCTTTTGATAGTTGGGAATTAAAGCTATTTACTGAGTATATGTTAAAGCTTGATATTGATATAGTAGCTCAGGAGTATATTGGTTATGATAATAATGAATATACCATAGGAATTTCTTCAGATAAAAATGGAAATGTAATTAGTTCTATAATTTTAAAGAGAATAATAAATAATGGTCTATCTACGAGTAAAAAAATAAATGTTAATGGTAAATCCATGCTTATTTCATCCGGTATTTCTCAAGGTGAATTTATACATGATGAAAATATAAAAAAACAAGCAGAATTAATTGCAAAAAAGCTCAATTCAAGAGGCCCAATTAATATTCAAGGAAGAGTTAAAAATGATAAGCTTTTAATTTTTGAAATAAATCCTCGATTATCAGGAACAACGTCTTTAAGAGCAATAGTAGGTTATAACGAACCTGCAAATATGATAAGACAAAACATACTAGAGGAAAATGTGAGTTTTAATTACAGCGATAAACTTATTCTTAGGAGCATTATAGAAAGTGATATAACATAATTAAAGATTACATTTAAATTAAAGATACATCATGACTTAAGATTTTATTATATAAAACAATGAGAAAAAGTTATTTATTTTAAGGGCACATGTAGAAGAATTAGATGTACCAAGTATATATATACTTGGATAAGTTATAGGGAGTAAAATTAGATAAGGAATACTTTTCGGAAAGACTTCATTTTTATACTTCAGGGTATCCTTTCCTTGTAAGTAAGCTCTGTAAGATAATAGATGAAAAAATAATGCCAGATAATGATTTACAGTGGAAAAAAGAATATATGGATGGGGCTGTAAAAAAGATTTTACGAGACAGTAATACAAATTTTGAAAGCTTAATTAAAAATATTGAAAACAATAGTAAATTAAAAAAATGGTAAAGAATCTAATTATAGATGGAAATAAAATTAATTATAATATGAATAATCCAATTATAAACATAGGAATACTTTATGGAATATTTAAAAATGAAGATAATAACTTAAAAATAAATAACAGAATATATGAGCAGATAATATATGATTACATGAGTTCCATAATAGAAACATCAAGTGATGTAAGTTTTTATAATGAAAAATCAAGCTTTATAAAAGAAGATGGAAGTTTAGATGTAAAAAAAACACTTATAAAATTTCAAGAATTTATGAGTCATGAGTATTCAGAAAAAAGAGAGAAATTTTTAGAAGTGGATGGTAGGTTACTCTTTTTAGCTTTTGTAAGCCCAATAATAAATGGCACAGGTTTTGCATTTAAAGAAGTGCAGGGTGGAGAAGAAAAAAGATTCAATATAGTTATAACTTATAATAATAAAATGTATATATTAGAGTTAAAAATATGGCGTGGTGAAGAGTATCATAACAAAGGACTTCTTCAATTGGGTGAATATTTAGAGCAATATGGATTAGATGAAGGATATTTATTAATATTTGATTCTAGAAAACTTAGAAAAGAATCAGGAAAAGTAGAAGAAGTTAATGTTAATGTAGGTAATAAGGAAAAAAGGTATTAGAAGTTTACTGCTAGATAATTTTTAAGTTTTAAAGCATCCCACTACTAATGTAACTATGATGTGTAAAAAATAATAAATAAATGAGTTGATGTGATGGATGAAAAAGAAGAACTAAAGCAAGAATTAGAACAGGAACTTCAGTGGGTAAAGTACAGGATGAAGATGCTGGATTTAATTGACAAAAAACTAATGCAAATGAGAGAAATAGAGGAGTATGCTAAAGAAGGAAATAAGACAAAAGAGGAACTTGAAGTCCTAAATGCTAAACTGAACAACCTAGCAACGCAGGTTAATGCATTGGATGAAGAAAGTAGAAAAACTGAAAATGGTGGAATGATTAAATGAGCATCATCAGCTGAAGTAAGCTGCTGATGATTGTTTTTTGTGTTTAAAGAAAAGTGAATGTGGTAAAATATATATAAATAGAAAGTATACTGTTAAGGAGTAAAATAATAAATATGGAAACTAGCAAAAAAAGTATTTTAAGTTTATGTATGATAGTTAAAAATGAGGAAAAGAGTCTAAAAAACTGTCTTTCAAAAGTAGCGGCCTTTGTAGATGAAATAATTATTGTAGATACAGGGTCTACAGATAATACAAAGAGCATAGCATCAGAATTTACAGATAAAATATATGATTTTCAATGGTGTAATGATTTTTCTAAGGCCAGAAATTACTCTATATCGAAAGCACCAGGTGAATGGATACTTGTGTTAGATGCAGATGAAGTTGTTACTGACTTTTTTAGATATTCTGTGGATAAATTTATGAATAATCATTCAAATGAAAATAAAGTTGGCAGGTTAAAAAGAATAAATATAATGGAAGAAGCTTTTGAGGGCAAGAAATATACAGAGTGGGTTAATAGGCTTTTTAACAAAAGGTATTTTTATTATGAAGGAATAATACATGAGCAAGTAGCTTCTAAAGATGGACAGAATTACGAAACAGAACGGCTAGACATAACATCAGATCATATAGGTTACACAAAAGAAGTTTTAAATAGAACGAATAAAATTAAAAGAAATATTGATATGTTAAAATTAGCTATAAGCTTAAAAACCGAAGATCCATATCTTTACTATCAATTGGGAAAATCCTATTATCAGCTAAAAGATTATAAAACTTCTGCTTTATATTTTGAAAAGGCGTTAACCTTTGACTTAGATTATTATTTAGAATATGTATCAAATCTTGTAGAAACCTATGGATATTCATTGATTAACAGTGAAAGGTGTTCTGATGCTTTAATTCTTGAAAATGTTGCAGAAATTTATAAGAATAATCCGGATTTTAATTTTCTTATGGGATTAGTATATATGAATAATGCTATGTTTGAAAAAGCAGTAGAAAGCTTTTTATATTGTACAAGGTTTCCATATGGAAAGGTAGAAGGAGTTACCAGTTTTTCAGCCTATTATAATGTAGGGGTTATATATGATGTACTTGGTGTTAAGGATAAGGCTTTAGAGTATTACAGAAAGTGTGGAGAATATGAGCCAGCGTTAAAAAGGATTAGGGCACAGATGAATTTAAACAACTTCCAAGAGTAGCTGTGAGTGCACAAAGATAAAGGCTTTGCCATGGTAAAGTCGATATGTTAATTGAGAAGCTCAGCCGTTCCGCCTTCGCAGGGGTAACTGTGACTTGGAAAAAATAGTGAATGATTAGAAGTAAGAGAGATGTCAATAATTCTTCTTAAAGAAATAAATGTAATAGGAGAATGAAATGGCTAATAAAAAATTAATATGGTATCCTAATGCAATGTATCATGTAAGCAGTAGGGGGAATAGACGAAGTGATATATTTAAAGAAGAAGAGGATTATTTAGTGTATTTGGAGAATTTAAAAGAAGCACTAGAATATTATGAAAAAAGATATGAAATTATTTCATATACACTAATGACAAATCATGTTCATCTTCAAGTAAAAACAAAAGATAAACATATAAAAAAGAAATATCAAAATTAAGTATAGATGTAATGAATGTAGCTTCTAATCTAAATACTCTTGAGTATCTCCTAGCACCTCTGAGGTGATTACTTATTTTGAAAATAATTTTAAGTAGAAACTTGATGTGGTTTATTTTGGCAGATTTAAGTTCCTAGTATACCTTTTATGTAAATACTGAAAAATTCTCTTAAATAGTTGTCAGTTGTAATATACACTCTGGTAGCTATTTTTTAAGTGTTTAAATCATGGATATGTGATAAAATGTAAGAGCTGTAAAAATGCTAAAACGAGGAGATAGCATAGCAGATATAGTTGATATAACTGAGCTGTCTAAAGAAAAGGTAATACAACTAAAAAAGAAATATCAAAAATTAAGCATAGATGTAATGAATGTAGCTTCTAATCTAAATACTCTTTGGATGTAAGTGCTTAGCTCTGATGGATAAAAAAGAGAAACTAAAGCAACAATTGGAGAAGGAATTGTAGTGGATGCAGCGCAGGTTAGAGCATTGTACGAAGAAAGTATAAGAACAGAAGATGAAAAAATATTAAAATGAGCATCAGTAACTAGAGAAATAGCTATTGGTACTCATTTTGCTATGGGGATTTGCTTGATAGGGACTATATAATATGAGATGGCTTAAAATATTGATATTATGTTATAATAATTGTTAAATAGGGAGGCGTTCTCATGGAATTTAAAAAAAATACTAATAAAAATATTCCTAATGATGATTATAATGTAGTTCTAATACCTGATGATGTATTGGAAATCATTGAAACAAAATTAGAAGAAGAAGTACTGCTTGTTTATGATGATGATACAAAGGAACTTGCATTAATAAAAAAACCTAAATCTTTTGCTAAGTCACTAAGAGGGCTAGGAAATGTAATTAATGTAGATTCTAATCTAGGTACTCTTTGGATCCTAAGTGACTAGTTCTCGTATTTTTTAAGTGTCTAAGTTCTGGGTAAGAAGAATAGAGTATGAAAAACATTAGAATGAGCACTAATGTTTAGAAAGTAGCTATGATAGCTTATTGTTTTTGGTGTTTAAACTATATGCAATGTGGAAAAATATATATAGTAGTATTTTAAGTATATGCTAGTTTTATAGAATGTAAAGGAAGTGACAATATTATTATGGATAGTGGTAAAATAAATATATTAGATAAGCTAAGATCAAAAGAGGCAATAGATATATTTAAACAAAATAGAATAAACACAGCTATAGTATTTGGTAGTATTCTAACAGAGAATTTTCAAGAATATTCTGATGTAGATATTGCAATTTTAAGTAAAAATAAAATTACTACTGATGTAATAATGATTATGGAAGAATTTTTTGAAAAACTTTTAAATAGAGATGTAGATATAGTTGATTTAAAATCAGAAGATACTCAGTTAAATATGAAAGTTAGTATATATGATAACGGAAAAATTATATATGATGATGACCATTGTAATTTATATGATTTAGATTATATGGAAGTGGAAAGGGTATATAAGGAAAATGAAACCTTTAGATTTTTCAGAGAAAGGGATTTGATTTTTGATGAACAAGCTTAGATTGTATGATTTGATAAAAAACATAGAAGAAACAATGACTCTTTTAAATAAAGCGCTACTTAAATTAGAGGAAATTGAAGATGAAGATTTAAATAGTTTAATAAAATCATCGGTAAAACAAACTTTTTTAGAGTATTTTATATTAATTGAGAGTTTTACATCTATGTGTTTAAAAGAATTAAAATTGTATAAGATTAGCGATGATATGGAAAAGTCTTTAATAAAACTATACGAGAGTAAAATCATAGATAAAAATTTACTGGATTTTTTAAATATATATAGAAGATATAGAAATAGAATAGCACATATTTATAAGCAGCCTAGTATAGAAGAAATTATAATTTTTTTAGAAAAGAATAAAGATAAAATGGGAGAAGTAGTAGATATAATGAAGAAAATTTATAGGAAATTGTAAGCTTAATGCAGGGAACTGAAGGAACTAAATGCGAGGTTAAATATTTAGCACAGGTCAGAGCACTAATGGCTGGAAATAGTGGCTGTAGGTGCTTATTTTGCTGCAGGGGACTATTATCCTAAAGTAGACTTTGCATTTAAGAAATTATTTGCAAGCTCTGAAAATAAGGACATATTAATTTCATTTATGAATTCAGTGCTTTCAGAAGATGAACAGGCTAAAGATATAGAATTAAAAAATTCATATAACATAGCAAGCTATAGAGAAGGTGGTTACAAATGGAGCATATTATAGATGAAGCTAAACATTTTATTGAAAAGATAAATAAAAAATACAATATAAAATTTGCTTACATTTTTGGCTCACAAGCAAATGGTAAGGCTTTGGAAAGTAGTGATATAGATATAGCAGTATATTTTGCAGAAGAAATCTCTCTTGTAGAAGATGCTTATATAAGAGGAGATATTATAGAAGAGGGGAAGGCTTTTTTTAAGAAAGATGTAGATATAGTTTCTTTGAATAATGCACCTTTGTTATTAAAATATGAAGTAATTTACAATGGAATAGTCATTAAAGATCATGATGAAATAGGTGATTTTGAATCCTTAGCTCTAAGAGAGTACTTTGATTTTAAGTATTATTCTGATATATATGATAATGCTATGATTGAAAAAATAAAAAAGGGAGAATTTTTTAGAGGATGATTATGGAGCTGCTGAAAGGTTTCTTCATTTGAGTATTGAATGTATTCTTGATATAGGAAATCATGTCATATCAGATATGGGATATAGAAAACCAGAAAATAACAAAGATATATTTTTAGTTTTATATGAAAATAATATACTTGATGAAAAAATAAAAATAAACTTGTGTAACATGGCTGGATTCAGAAATATCCTAGTTCATGATTATATGAAGTTGGATAGAGGATTGGTGTATGAAATAATAAACAATAATTTAAGAGATATGGAAGAGTTTACAAAAATAATAATAGAATATGTGTAATTTTAATTTCATAGTATACCATTTTCTTAAGTTAGAGCGCTAAAAGGAGAAAGTAGAAAAATAGAATCTGCAGGTTAAGGATATAGAATTAAAGAATCCATTTTAACAAAAGGTTATTGTGAAAGCGTGTTCAAATTCTATGCTTTCACAATAATTATACATGTATTAAATGGAAGCAAATACTAGATTTAAATCAATTATAAGATCAGAAAAAATAGATACTTCGATAAAATCTTCCTCTGTATACATTTCGGGTCTTCCATATTTTTTGTTTTCCTGTAGCTTGAATACACTTACAAGTTTTAAGTCAGGTTCAATCATCCAGTATTCTTTTACACCTGTGGCTTCATATTTATTTAACTTATATAATTTGTCTTTTCTTGCAGTTGAAGGGGATAATATTTCTATTATTAATGGAGGTGTACCATAGTAACCTGTATCTTTTAATCCTTTTTTATCACATATAACTACTATGTCGGGCTGAACAACCGTTGTAGTTTCATTATCATTTTCGTTTTCATCTGGTAACCTTAAATCAAAAGGTGCATGAAATACCCTACATGGTTTATTTTTTAAGTAGTTTGAAAATTGGGTAATTAATTCCGTTGATATACTTTGATGTTGCCACGATGGTACAGCTTGCATATAGGGTATTCCATCTATCAATTCAAATTTTTCTTCTTCTGGCCATGCTAAATAATCGGCATAAGTATATTTTTTCTTTTCTTGTGGTAATGACATAAAATCACTCCTTTTTGTCCTCAGAATTAAAAAACGAAATTTAAGAAAAAATGTTTTTTGAATTTACTGGTGATAGTGAATCTCTGAATATACTTGATGAAGTCCTTTTATCAATAATTATATATATAGTATATCAAATACTCTGAAAATCACAAGGTGCTGTAACTTGTGTCAATAATTATAGAATTACTAAAATCACTTTAACTTATGAATGAAGGAAAAAGAGGAATTAATAGATAATATACTAAGGGAAGGTGTTATTATATATAATGAAGAAATTGGATGAAAGGATATATGATTTTATAAATGCATTGAGAAGATTAAGAGAAGCTTTAGAAAAAGACATTACAGACGATATAATAATAGACGGCATTATTCAAAGATTTGAATTCACATTTGATCAGAGTTGGAAGGCCATGAAGATATATTTAGAGAATCAAGGAGTATTAGATGAAGCTTTATCGCCAAGAAGCACTATAAGAGTAGCTTTTAAGCATAAGATAATATCTAATGGAGATTTGTGGATTGAGATGATGTTAGATAGAAATAGAACATCTCATGTGTATGATGAAGCAACTGCTAAAAGCATAGTTGAAAGGATTAAAAAAATGTATATTGATGAATTTAATGATTTGGAAAAATTGTTAAAAGGATGATGAACTTTGTTTATGAGATTAAGATAAATATTTGGAGGGATTATTATGGATATAGCAGCACTATCAAGTGTAATGAGCCAATCAAAGGTACAGCAATCAGCTGGCATAGCAGTAATGAAGATGGCTATGAATGATGGCGAAAAAAATGCTGCACAGATGACAGAAATGATAAAAAATGTTGCAGTAAACCCTAATTTAGGCAGCCATCTGGATGTCACTGCCTAATGAAGATGGATGAAAAAGAGGAACTAAAGCGACAATTGGAGCAGGAATTACAGTTGGTGCAGTACAGGCAGAGGATGCTGGATATTATTGAAGGAAAGCTTAGGCAAATGAAACAATTAGCAGAGCAAGCTAAACAGGGGAATTTTACTGAAAAGGAACTGAAAGAACTAAATGTTACGCTAAATTATTTAGCAGTACAGGTCAGAGCACTAGATGGAGAAAGTAGAAGAATAGAAGATGGAAAAATATTAAAGTGAGCATCAGTAACTAGAGAAATAGCTATTGGTGCTCATTTTGCCGTGGGGATTTGATTGAAATTATGATATGAAATGGTTTGAATATTGATATTATGTTATAATAATTGTTAAATATGAAAGTTTAAAGAAAAATAAAAGATAAGGAGGGACTGCTACTTAGCAGTAAAAATCTTTATATGGATATGTTTTACATATTTTAAGTAGCAGATGTTAATTATATGAATTCATTGAATATAAGTGAAAACAATATAGATATAATAATTAAATTTCTTATAAAGAATGTAAATCCATGTTTAATATATTTATTTGGGTCAGCTATAAATGGAATTTTTAGAGAAGATAGTGATATAGACATAGCTTTTATAAGTGATAATGAATTTACATCTTATGAAGTGTTTATGTTGGCACAGAAACTTGCAGACATATTGAAAATGGATGTTGATCTGATTGATTTAAATAAAGCATCTACGGTGTTTAAAGTTCAGATAATAGCTAGAGGTAATAGTATATACTGTACTGATGATAAGAGAAGAGCCTACTTTGAAATGTATGCATTTAAGGAGTATGCTACTTTAAATGAAGAAAGAGAAGTAATATTAAAAAGTATAAAAGAGAGAGGTGGCGTATATGAGTGATGTAATATTAAATAAAATAGCCATTATTGAAAGATGTATAAACAGGATAAATGAGGAATATGACAATAATCCTGAAAATTTAAGGAATTATACCAAGCAGGATTCTATAATTCTAAATATTCAAAGAGCATGTGAAGCTTCCATAGATTTAGCTATGAATATAATATCAGAAAGAAAGCTTGGTATACCCCAAAGCAGCAGGGATGCATTCGAATTCTTGTTCTATAACAATATTATAGATGCAAAACTTGCCAGTAATTTGAAATCTATGCTTGGGTTTAGGAATATAGCCGTCCACGATTATCAAACAGTAAATTTGGATATAGTAAAAGAAGTAATTGAGAATCATATATATGATTTAAAAAAATTTGCAACTCTAATGATTGAAAGATGAAAAAGAAAATTTAGATTGACATTGGAATTATAGTTAAAAAATAAAAATCAGATAATTACATGCATTGCTTTTTTTTTGCTTTTATGATGAAATATAAATAAGCACTATTTTATAAATATCTTATTAATAATAGATGTTCTAATATTAGGAGGAGGTTATAAATGGGAGATAGAACATCATAAGTGTTGCAAAAATTAAAAAAGGAGGTATATTATGAATAAAAAATTATCTAAAGGTGCTTATGGCGGCATATCTGGTAAAGATTATGTTCCCTATATTTCCAGTGGTTCTAAATCTGGTGGAAATGCTGCTGTGTTAATAATCGGTATTCTTCTAGCTGTGCTATTTGCAGCATCTACTGCTTATTCAGGTATGAAAGCAGGGCTTACAGTTGCCGCAGGCATACCTGGCTCTATATTAGGTTCCGTATTTATAACTATATGTGCTAAACAAAAAGGTATCCTTGGTAAAAACTTACTTCAAGGTATGTCAAGTGGTGGAGAATCCATTGCTAGTGGTATGATATTTGTTTTACCAGCAGTCCTTTTAATAGGTTCAAAAGTTTCTTTCTTAGAAGGTTTTGTTGTTGGTGTAGGTGGAGCTTTATTCGGTATAGGAATAGCTTCCCTTGTTTACAATTATTTAATAGTTGAAGAACATGGTAAATTAATGTATCCTGAGTCAATGGCTATATCTGAAACACTTGTTGCTTCAGAAGGTGCTAAAGAATCAATCAAGTACATGGGAATTGGATTTGGAATAGGCGGTGTTATAACTGTTTTAACTAGTTCATTTCTAAATGTGGCTAACAATGTTATAAGTTATGTAAACGAATCCTTTTACAAGTGGAAATTTGAAGTTGAAGTTAACCCACTATTATTAGGTATAGGATTTATAGTTGGTATGGAAGTAGCTTTGACTATGTTTGCTGGCTCTATATTATCTAATTTTGCTGTTATGCCTTTAATAGGCTACTTTACCTCTTTGGGACAAGGTGGTTCATCAGTATGGAATAATCCGCATGTTGCTATAAACGCTATGCAGGTTAAAGACATAGCAGGTAGTTATGTAAAATATATCGGGGCAGGTATGATGCTTTCTGGCGGCTTGATAAGTGCTATAAGACTTATACCAACTATAGGGTCTTCTATAAAGGAAACTCTTAATGCCAAGTCTTCAAAGGGGACAGGTAGTTCATCTGCTGAAAACCTAATATTACTGGGTGGTATATTAATAGGTTTTATAGGCGGTTTTATGGTATCTGGTGGTAACATATTAATGGCGATAATTGCTTCTATTTTATCACTATTGTTATCCTTGCTATTTGTTATAGTCACCGGTCGTTTAACTGGTACTATAGGAACTTCAAACCTTCCTGTATCTGGTATGACTATAGCTTCTATAGTTATTGTCACATTATTATTTGTAGGAATGGGATGGAAAAACATTGGAGATAACAGATCTCTGCTATTATTTGGTACATTTATAGTTACTGCCATAGCTGCAGCGGGTGGTTACAGTCAATCACAAAAAGTTACTTTTATAGTTGGCGGTGACAAGAATGAAATGCAAAAATATTTTGCCATAGCTAGTGTAGTTGGTGTTGCAGTAGTTACTGGTGTCATATTATTACTTTCAAGTCAACTTGCAATGACTGGTGATAACGTACCGTTTGCACTACCTCAGGCTAATTTGATGTCAACGTTGACTGCAGGTATAATGTCAAATAAATTACCATGGGTCATGATAATTGTTGGAGCTGTTATGGGAGCTGTTCTATTCTTGGTAAAACTTCCTGTAATGACAGTTGCTATAGGATTCTATCTACCGATATCTACCACTTCTATAATATTAATAGGTGCATTCGTTCGTTTATTCGTGGAAAGGATTTCTAAAACTGAGAAAGAGAAAGAAGCTAAAGTTTCTAATGGTGTAAGTTTATCATCCGGACTTGTTGCCGGTGGATCTATAATAGGACTTATTGGTATAATACTTCAAGTATCAGGCATTGTAAAAGGAAATGGTCCAAGCGGATTTGCAGCTACTAATGGAATGGCATTTGTAATGTTAGTAGTTCTTGTAATAGTGTCCATGATACCTATACTTAAAACTAAAGTAAAAAATGATGAATAACAACGAGGACGTTTTAAATATAATATTTAAAATCTCAGATAACTTGGAATATGAAGTTGATGAAGACCATATTGTGACTATACTTGAAAAACAAGAGCACAAGATCCAAAAGTTTTTTAGAAAGCTTAAATTCAGAATCCCGGAATATAAAAAAATTACTATGGATGAGTACGGAAGTTATGTATTTCTACAAATAGATGGTAATAAAACTGTAAAAGATATTGGGGAAAATCTAGAAGTAAAGTATGGTGATAAAATTCATCCAATCTATGAAAGGTTATTACTATTTTTAAATCATATTGATGTTAATTGTCATTATATAGAAAAAACAAATTTGTAATAAAGAAGATGGCAGCATATTACAGCTGTCATCTTTTAGTAAACATGCTAAACGGGAGAAAAACTATAAATGGAGAATAGAACAATTCAAGGAAAAACCATTGAACAATGGATATCAGAATATCCCCTTATGTCCAGTATAATTGCAAAAGAAGAAGTACTTTGGGTCAATCCATTATATGAGCAATTTGAGGATGCTATGAGGAAAATACCATTGTCGGAGAAAGATGTAAATGCTGCAGAAGAAAGGCTAAAGCGATTTAAATCCTACATTGTGAAAGTTTTTCCGGAAACTAAAAGTACAAATGGAATTATAGAATCACCTATAGCTAAAATACCACATATGCATAAAAAAATAGAAGAAATGTTTGAGTTAGATATTCCAGGTGAATTTTTGTTGAAATGCGATAACAAGCTTCCCATATCTGGGTCTATTAAAGCAAGAGGTGGTATATATGAAATATTAAAGCATGCAGAAGATCTGGCAATTAAAAATAATCTACTTAAAGTTGAAGATGACTATTCTATTATAGATAGCTGCAAATTTAAAAAATTCTTTTCAAAATATTCTATTGCAGTAGGTTCTACTGGAAATTTGGGGTTGAGTATTGGAATAATGAGTGCCAGACTTGGATTTAAAGTGTTTGTACATATGTCAAAAGATGCAAGACAGTGGAAAAAGGATCTTTTAAGAAGCAAAGGGGTTACTGTTATTGAATATGATTCTGATTACAACGTTGCTGTAAAGGAAGGCAGGCAGCAGGCACAAAAAGAACCCAACATGTATTTTGTGGATGATGAAAATTCAATTAATTTGTTTTTGGGATATGCAGTGGCAGCCTATAGATTAAAAGAACAATTAAATAAAATTCATGTTATGGTAGATGAAAAACATCCTCTTTTTGTATATCTTCCCTGTGGAGTGGGAGGAGGACCGGGAGGAGTTGCCTTTGGATTAAAGTTAATATTTAAGGACAATGTGCACTGCTTTTTTGCAGAACCCACTCATTCACCATGTATGCTCATTGGGATTATGACAGGAATGCATGATAAAGTATGTGTCCAGGATTTTGGTATTGATAACATTACTGCAGCAGACGGCCTGGCAGTTGGAAGACCATCTGCATTGGTTGGGAAAACCATGGAAAATTTGATCAAGGGATGCTATACAGTACAGGATGAAAAATTGTATAAGCTTTTAAGTGCTATGATAGATGAAGAGAGTATTGAACTTGAACCTTCTGCACTAGCAGGGGTTTATGGCGTGGTTAGTTTGGCAAAAGATAATGAGCTTAAAGGAAAAATGAAAAATGCCACTCATATTGCGTGGGCCACGGGAGGAAGTATGGTTCCAAAAGATATAATGAAGACTTATTATGAAAAAGGCAGAAGGAATATGCCATTGTATCTACAAGATGGCTATATAATTAAGTCTCTTACAATAGAGGATATTCAAATAACTGAGGCTTTGTGTATTAAATGTTCAGATTATTACATATTACATTATGGGTTATTACCATCTATAGAGAAAATAAAAGAAATCTTTACGGAGTTACCTCCAAATAAAAGTTATGAAGATAAGTTTGTTTTGGGAGTATTTAAAGATAACAATGAATTAATAGGAATTATTGATATTGTTAGGAATTTTCCTGATATTGGGGAATGGATGATTGGACTAATGCTTATTGCCCCAGAAGAGCGAGGAAATGGGTTAGGTAAAAAGATACACAAAGCAGTGGCTCTATGGGCAATTAAATTAGGAGCAAAGTTTTTTAGGATAGGTGTTATTGCAGATAACTATAAAGGAATTAATTTTTGGCATGGTTTAGGATATATAAAAATAAAAGAAGTGAGTATGGATCTTGAAAATAAAACGCATATTGTAAATGTAATGACTTTGCAAGTTAGTGAATGATCATGATACATGTTGAAGGGACTATAAATTTTAAAAATTTATAGTCCCTTCAAGTATTTAAATTAAACTATTCTTCATAAGTAGCGGAATACTTATGAAGTAATTGTTGTTTTAAATTCCAAAGATTTTGAGATAAGTCTACGTAATAATGGTGAGGATTTTCAAATCTTAATATTTCTGGCCAAAATTTAGTTATTTCTTCTTGTACTATATTTCTTATATTCATTACACTTGGACTTTCATATACAAGTTCTCCTTTATCAAATACCTTTACCAGTAGTTCTTTTGCGTAATAATCTTTTATTTTTTTCTTTTTCCATGTAAAAGTAGGATCAAATAATTCAATAGGTTCCGCTATATTTATTTTCTCGTTACCTAGAGCTATCAAATCTCCAATAGCTTTATTTTCTTTTTTACTAAAGATTCTATATATCTTTTTAAATCCTGGATTGGTTATTTTCTCTTCGTTTTCACTTATTTTTATTTTAGGTATTATGCTTCCATCTTCACTTTCTACAGCAACCAGTTTATATACTCCACCAAATACAGGTTCGGATTTAGCAGTTATTAACCTTTCGCCTACTCCGAAGGAGTCAATACAAGCACCTTGACTTAGTACATCTCTTATAATAAATTCGTCCAGAGAGTTTGAAATAACTATATCTACATCCTCAAGGCCGGCTTCATCTAATATTTTTCTGCACTTTTTAGTTAAATAAGTTATGTCTCCACTGTCTATTCTTATACCCTTAGGTTTATGTCCATTTGGAATTAAAATTTCTTTGAAAACCTTTATAGCGTTAGGCAGACCAGATTTTAATACATTATATGTATCTATTAAAAGTATACAGTTGTCAGGGTATACTTTTGCCCAGGCCTTAAAGGATTCATATTCGGAAGGAAACAGCTGTATCCAGCTGTGGGCCATGGTACCTACTGCAGGAATGCCAAACATCTGCTCTGCTATAGTGCAGGCAGTAGAACTACATCCCCCTATTACCGAAGCCCTAGCACCATATATAGCACCATCGTAACCTTGGGCACGTCTGGAACCGAATTCCATTACAGGTTTGCCGGAGGCTGCCTTACAAATTCTACTTGCTTTTGTTGCAATTAGGGTCTGGTGATTTATGGTTAAAAGTATCATAGTTTCAATAAATTGAGCCTGAATAGCAGGACCTCTTACAGTTAGCAGGGGTTCATTGGGAAATACAGGAATGCCCTCTGGTACTGCCCATACATCACAACAAAATTTAAAATTTTCCAGGTAATTTAAAAACTCTTCTGAAAATTGATTTTTGCTTCTCAGATAGTCTATATCATCCTTTGAAAACTTTAAATTAGACAAATATTCAATTACCTGTTGAACACCTGCCATAATGCAGTATCCTCCTCCATCTGGAACACTTCTAAAAAACATGTCAAAATAAGCAATCTTAGTGCCTATATTATTTTCGAAATATCCATTGTTCATGGTAAACTCGTAAAAATCTACCAGCATAGTAAGATTCCTTCCGTTTCTTACGTCGAAGTTCTTTGCGTTCTCCATAATAAAAATCTCCTCTATTTATGTTTTAATTCACACAATTGTGACAAAAATTAAGTATATATAAGTATTGTAATACTTAAAAGAAAATATTACAAGACTGGAGTTTAACACCCTATGAAGCATGTCTGAGGAGGTTGAAATATGATAAATAATTTAGATATGAATCAAATGGAAGCAGTCCATACTAATTTTAAAAATGTAATGATTTGTGCACCACCAGGTTCCGGTAAAACTACAGTTATTATAAATAGAATATATTATTTAACAAATGTAATAAATATAGATACTAAAAATATAGTAGTAATAACTTTCACTAGGGCTTCTGCAATTGATATGAAATGCAGATATTTATCAATTATAGATACAAATTCTATACCTTTTTTTGGCACTTTTCATTCTCTGTTTTATAATATATTAAAGAAATATAAAGGTAAAATAAGTATAGTAGAATCCTTTAAAGCTCATAATTTGGTTAGAAATGTGCTTATGTCGTATTTGGATTCCATAGGAGATGAAAAAGTAAAGGAGGTTTTAAATGACATATCCCTTTTAAAAAATACAGGTGAAAGTATAGAAAGCTTTAATAGTAAAATTGATAAACAGGTATTCATTAATTGTTTTAGAGAATATGAAGATTATAAGCTTAGGAATGATCTGATGGATTTTGATGATTTACAGCTAGAGGTTAAGAATATTTTAGAAACAGATAAAAATATTCTTAAATATTATAGAGATTTATTTAAATATATATTAGTAGATGAATTCCAAGATTGTGATAAACTTCAAATAGATATTTTAAAATTAATTGGGAGAAATGGTTCTATATTTGCAGTGGGTGATGAAGACCAGTGCATATATGGATTCAGAGGCTCTGACCCAGGATGTATGGTGAATTTTGATGAATATTTTAGTGGCGGTAAAAAGCTGTTTTTAAAGATAAATTATAGAAGTGTAAGTAATATAGTAAAAATATCACAGCGTGTTATATGTAACAATAAAAATAGAAATTCCAAAATTATTGAAAGTAATAAATTACATAGAGGGGATATTAATTTCAAAATTTTTGAAAGGGAGAAAGAACAGGCTTATTATGTGTCCAATTCTATAAAAGAGCTTATAGAAAAAGGTAAGTATCAGTATAAAAATATAGCTGTGCTATACAGGACTAATATAGAATCCAGAAGTTTAATAGATAACCTTTTAAAATACAATATAAAATTTAAACTCTTAGATGGGCAGTATAATTTTTATAATCATTTTATTTGCAGAGATTTAATAGCGTATCTCAAATTAGCTGTGGATATGTGTCATAAGGGCAGCTTTATAAGAATAGTAAATAAGCCTTTTAGGTACATAGGAAAAATGAATATAGAAAAAGTGAGAAATAATGGGATAAGGGAAAATTGTTTTGAAATTTTAAAGAATATAGAGGGCATTCCTATTTTCCAAATTAAAGCTATAGATAGACTTCAAGGCAATATAAAAAAGTTAAATAAAATGAAAGCAGAAAAAAGAATAGAATTTATACTAGATAAATTAGAATATATGGATTACTTACATATGTATTGTAAAAAGTTGAATACAGACATGGAAGAATTTAAGCATATTATACATGAATTTAAAGAGGCATGTGAGGATTTCAGTAGTATTGATTTATTTTTAGAACATATCAAAAATACAGAAGAATCCTTAAATAAAAATTTAGATGAAGAGAATGCAGTTATATTAAGTACTATTCATGGAGTGAAGGGAATGGAGTTTGAAAATGTATTTATAATAAACTGTAGTGAAGGATTAATTCCCCACTCAAATAGTATCTTAAATAACCTAGAAGAGGAGAGAAGACTTTTTTATGTAGGTATTACAAGGGCTATAGATAATCTGTATTTGTGTTTTAGCAGGACTATAAAGGGCAAAGCGGTAGAAGTATCCAGGTTTATAAGGGAATGTAATTTGCAGAGTTCAGAAGATTTTCAGCCAGAATTCAGTTTGAAAGTAGGGGATTGTGTGGCTCACAAAGTTTTTGGACAGGGAAAAATAACTGGTAAGAAAAACGAATATATAAATGTATTGTTTTTAGATAATATTGAAAGAAGATTTTATAATTCTGTGTTTTACAGCGGACAGTTGTCAATCGAAAAGAAATAAGAGTGATATGAAGAAATTTGTTCCATCCATTTGAGTAGATAAACTTTAGATATAGAGGGTGGAATAATTATGAGTCGTAAAAAGTTGACAGATATAGTAAAAAAGCAGGATAAGATGATTAAGGAAGTTTATGATGAATACTTGAACTATTGCGTATCCGTAGGACAATCACATGGAACGATAGAATCGAAAAAAATATTTTTCAGATATTCTCTTCCTAAAATTGTAAACATAGAAGGCGAAATATCTGCTTTTACAAAAGATAAATTAGAAAATTATATAGTATGGATGGGGAAAGAAGGTTATTCGGGCAATTATTATCAAACAACTGTTATCAAAACCAAAGCATTTTTAACATATTGTTTTAATCATCAATATCTTAAAAAGTTTGAGGTTAAAATTCCTACTGTAACTCAAAAAAAGAAAGAAATTTATACGGAAGAAGAACTAATAAAACTTTTAAAGAAACCAAATTTAAAAACATGCCTTATAGGCACTTACAAAAGTTGGGCTACAATAAATTTTTTAATAGCAACAGGATGCAGGGCAGAAACATTATTAAATACATTGGTTAAAGATATAAATTTTGGAGAAAAGAGTATTTTGTTTAGG